>NZ_JARVCN010000234.1:0-5113 GCF_038442745.1 Crocosphaera sp. Alani8 | reverse complement strand
TCGCATTAAATAGTTTCCTCCCAGTGTACCTCATGAGTATGGGAAATGCTATATAAAGGTTTAGGTATCGAAAAAGCTATCACAAGATTGTTTAATTCTAACCCACATAGAGAATGGACAATTAGCGAAGTAGTGACCGGCATTTATGGGGATGTAACAAAAGCAGAAGGGTCCTTGGTTAGAGATAAAATTACTAAAGGCTTATCAAAAGGTCATTTAAGTGGACTATGGAAAAGAGTTCCTAGAAAAGTGGGGGTTTATACATCTAATTAATGGGATACCTAATTCAAGTCACTCGGTCAAGACCCCAACTAAATTAAAAATTTTAGATAGGGTCTGCACTTAACATTTTCGTTCAATCTGAAAATTTAGCTATTTCTGCTTCCAAAGCTGCTAATTCAGTTTTCTTCGCCTGTAGTCGGCCTAACTTAAATCGTTTTTGGCGACGAGCTTTTGCAGCTTTGAGAATTCTTTGGCCAAGTTTCTGATTATTCTGCATTTCTAGCCAAGCAGCTTCGATAAGAGTCTCTATAGTTATTTTTTCTTCAAGGCAAAATCGCTCTAATGAATCAGCAATCTCCTCATCCAACCTAACTCCTTTCTGGCGTTTTTTAGTAGCTTTGTTCATCAAAGAAGAAGGAGAAGAAGAAACGGACTCTGAAGTCTCTAGCTCTCTAAATGGAAGCTCAGATATATTCCTAGACGAATCAGGTTCACTTTCAGATGACAAAAAACTGTCTGTACGTTGAGGAACCGTTGGACGAATGGCTTTTTTTCTTAATTCTTCAAGTTGGCTCATTTTTTTACAATTTTAAACTCTTATCAAACAGCGACAGGTAAAGAAGTGTGACCTTGATTTAAACAACTTAATAATCTAGATTCCAGCACTTCAAATGGGTAAGCAAGATCCCCATAGCCTAATTCCTCTAAAGTGACTCTTTGATTAATTGCTTGCTTGTATTTTTCAGATTCTCGAATTGAGGGTAATAGTTGATCCCCAACATAATCTTTCATAAAATCAATAGCAGACTGACTTTCTTTTGTACGGTAACTACCTACCCATTTGTCCCTGAAAGGAATTATCCCCAAAATCTCTGCTACGGTTCCTTTCCAGCGTTTCAACTCTTGATAAGTTTCTAAGGTTCTCACTAAACTAGCGCACCCTTTCACTGAAGTTTCCACAGGAATGACTAAATAATCAGCAGCCCCAATCGCTGTACGAGATAGTTGTGTTTTTTGTGGTGGTGCATCAATAATGGCGTAAGAGAAGGTTTCTTCTAAAGGTTCAACAATAGTCTTTAACATAGATACCCCCAATCCCGTACTTGCCAAATATTCAATTGCTGTTTCTAGTCCGTCATCGGCTGGCATCAAAAAAGTATTCTCATTCAAAGCATAGATACCATCAGTAGGAGCAACTGTCCCTTTGAGAACTTCTAATAGGGTTGGATCTGTGGGTTGCACATTATGGCCCAAATATGCAGTCAATGATGCTTGGGGATCTACGTCAATCGCTAACAAAGGAGAATTTTGCCCTAATCGCTTTGCGGTAAATAAAGAACAAGTGCTTTTTCCTTGGCCACCGGATAACGAAAGAAACGTAATTTTAATCATTTCTCTCAAAAAATTTAATAAGCTTATAATAATTATCTCCGACTAACTAAAAGCTTAAAATGTTCCGCTAATCAAAACTATCTAGTGAAATGGCTCAACGTATTTAATCTATTAAGCTTATGATATTGTATAAATCAATGAATTTATTTATGTTTCATAAAATTTCTTAAGTTTATCAAAAGACAACAGATAAAAATTTTAAATTACTTAAAATTTTATTATTTAAAAGATAAATTTATAAATTAATAAAAAAATTAATATCAATTAAGCTAAAGACAATAATGATAACAAGGATAAACAAGTATTTTTTTGAATTAATAATCAATTTAATCATTATTTTGTTTATTGATTATTAATTTTAAAGGGTTAAAAAATACAATAGTAAATAAACTAATACTTTTCCATTTTATTAATTAAATCTGTTTTTACAAATGTTTTTTATAATTAACAAACCAGTATTTTAAAAAATATCTTTTGCTATTAACTATAAACATAAATTAAGAATACAACTCAATACCCTAAATTCTTAATAAAAACAAAAAAAAATAATTTAATTAAATTTAATCATAAGTTTTTGGATTTTAAAAAGTCTTAAAAATTTATTAGCAATAATAAATTTTTATTCTAAAAGACAAATGCTAACATTTATAAGTATTAACATTTGAAAATTTTTCAAGTGGCAATGCTCGTTTTTGACTATTTTCTCTAGGCTCCTTATCATCACTTGCATTTTCGCCACAGTGTCGCTCCCATCTTCGGCATGGTAGGTGATACGTTCAACCACACCAGTTAGGGTTTCATCTTTACTAGAATTAGGCTTAGTGGTAGTGGTTGCACTCATAGCTCAACCAAAACAGCATCCCAAACAATTATACTATTTTTAAGACCACGATAGGGTAACAAAAACCAGAATCTTTGCGCTTTCGCGCTGATCTAGGGAAAAAATAATCCCTAGATCTCATGGCGCAAAAGACTAACAAAACTGCACTTGCCTTTGAGCAATTAGAACAAGGACTAGCCGAACTCTTAGAATCGGGAGATTGGCAGCGATACTTGAAAACACAATCCCAATTCCACAATTATTCATTTAACAACGTGATGCTAATTCTTTCTCAGTTCCCAGAAGCATCACGAGTAGCTGGCTATCAACGCTGGCAAGAATTAGGAAGACAGGTTAAAAAAGGCAGCAAGTCTATCAAAATTTTAGCCCCGTTGAAACGCAAAATCGAGAAAGAAAACGATAACGGAGAATTAGAGGCAAAAACAGGGATTTTCGGCTTTAGAACGGTCAGCGTCTTTGATGTGTCTCAAACCGAAGGAGAAGATTTGCCAGAAATAGTTTCCTCATTGACCGGTGATGATCAAGGATTAATCGATCTCTTAACGGCATTCACCATGAATAATAACGTTCCTGTTTTATTCCAAGGGGCTTTAGGTGCCAACGGGTGGTGTCGTTACGACGGGCAAACAGGAGAACCCAGACAAATAGTAGTAGATCCACTGCTACCAAAGCAACATCAGGCCAAGACACTGGCGCACGAAATAGGTCACTCACTTTTACATTCTCGTAGTCAATACAATGACCACATTCCTCGAAGCCAAGCGGAATTAGAAGCAGAATCTGTTGCTTTCATTGTCTTACATCATTTCGGGATTGATTCGAGTGATTATTCATTCCCTTATGTCGCTGGTTGGCAACAAGGCGAGGATGCGCTGGAAAACTTAAGGAAAAGTGGAATGCTCATTCAGAAAGCTGCTAATCAAGTGATTGACTGGATTGAAACAAATTTCCAAGCGCAATTAGCCGCTTGATCAATGTCTTTACCACAGTTATTTATTTCCAAAAGAGAAGGGCTTGCACCTTCTCTTTTTAGTCTCCCTGAAATTTAGCAGCTAATCAGAATGCCCCGAAAAAAGAAGAAACCTATCAACCTTAAAGATAAGCTCAAACAACGTAAAGAGACTATCACTAATTTCTACGTTAATCGCTTAAGCCAAGTTTCTGATGACCCTCAAAAAGTTTGGGAATTAACCAAAGATCCTACCAATATGTTCCGCACTAATGAAGAGGAATTAACCAATATTTTAGCAGAATTAGACCGCCGAGTATTAGTAGGAGAGATTGACCCAGAAGTTCGCACAAAAATCATTCAAGGAATTAATTATAAATGATCCAGCAGTTATCGATATTTGACTTGCCGATGCAAGATACCCCCACAAAACTACGTTATCCCAATCCCAAGAAAGCTAAAAAATTCAGAGATTTAGCTGACAAAATGCAGTCTCAAATCGATAATAAACTTAATTCTGCGATTGGTCGACAACGTCCAACAAGGAGAAGGGCAAGGATTGCTGCATCCATGAGGGAAGAAGGGGAAAAACTGTCATTGATACAAGCATGGCTTTATGCACTAGCGTATGCGTTAGATGAAGGCACATTGCCCCGTATTTTAACTGAAATATCGACAAAAAGCCAGTTATCTGACTTAGCAGACTTCAGAGATATCAGTGATGATTACATACAACGAGGTCTCGCGGTTGATGGTTGGGCTAAGTCCCTGTTACGGGCTAATATTCGTACTGTTCCCCGTGTCCGAAGTGCGATCTCAGCTTTAGGAGAACTCCATCACCCCCCCGTAGTTGACCCCAAAATCAAGAAAATAGCTGAACTTGAGTGTCAGTTAATCGGAACTACGATTCCTGGCTATTTTTCCACGCCTAAGCCGGTTTGTGACCAAATGGTTAGATTAGCTAATCTAAAACCAGGACTGAGAGTCTGGGAGCCTAGTGCCGGCAAGGGGGATATCGCCAGTGCGATCAAAGAAGCTGTTGATGTGAACCTAGAAGTATGTGAACTTAACTCTAATCTGAGACAATTACTCGAAATCAAAGGATTTAATGTCATTGGGTCTGACTGCTTTGATGTTACCACATCCTACCACCGAATCCTCATGAATCCCCCATTTGTCAAAGGTTCAGAACTAATTCATATCCGTTACTCTTACGACCATCTTTTAGAAGGGGGACAGTTAGTGGCCATTGCCCCTGAATCCATTGAATTCCGCCAAGATAGGAAATATGCTGAGTTTCGAGAGTGGTTAGAGGACAAGTGCGTTATAAATGCTCCTTTGCCACAAGGCAGTTTCTTGAATAGCGATCGTTCAACAGGAGTTAATACGAGAATTATTGTTTTAGAGCGTTAGAGTGCGCTTTGCGCTGTTATTGAGATGATAATAACACATCTCAATGACTAACAGCAAATATCAAAAGAAAGTCGTTCCTTTAGAGAATAACTGGAACTTAAATTGTCTTTTACCCACCCTGGCTACGATTACAAATCCTAAAGGCGAAAGACATACCACCTATTTGGGCTTTGATGATTACCAAGAAGCCCAAGCATTCTGTCAATATCTAACCCAAAATAGTCTTTGCTCAAAAGCTTTAATTCGTCGAAGCAAAAGACTCTCATCTTGTCTATACGAAATAAAAAGTTGGGGGG
>NZ_JARVCN010000233.1:0-5121 GCF_038442745.1 Crocosphaera sp. Alani8 | reverse complement strand
CGCATTAAATAGTTTCCTCCCAGTGTACCTCATGAGTATGGGAAATGCTATATTACAAAATTGGTGAAATAGATCAAGCACCAAAACTCTTAGAAAATGCTATCGATTTAGTTAACGGAATTGAAGATAATTTGTTACCAAGACAATTATTATTAAATATTTCTTTAAAGTATGGAGAAATAGGGCAAGAAGGAAAATCACAAATGTTGCTTGCTCAGAGTCAAGAAACTATAATAGATGCTTCCAAAACTGCAGTAGAATTTCCCTTTCAACAAACGGGTAGTAGTCTTAATTTAGGGTTAAATGGAAATGTTGGTTCTTTCCGAGATACGACAGCTCGTGTTGGTGTTAGGACTAATTTTTACCAACAATGGTCAGAACAAGATATTTATCTTGATGGCAATTTATCCGTTAGTTATGATAGCGATCGCTCTGTTAATAATTATCGTCCCAGTAGTTTTATTAAATCAGTTTATCGTCGCCATTTTAACCATAAATGGAGCTTTTTTACAGGGTTTTTCAATAGCACTAACCAAGATTTATTTGCGGCAAAAAATGATAGTGAGGATTTATCAATTATTAGTAACCTATTAGTAGGGGCAGGATTTAATTTATGGCGAGGTGATTCCATTCGTCAGTTTTTAGATATACAATTGGGTGTGGGACCTCGTTACGAATATGAGTATATTAACTTTGAAAAACTTCGTGATGAAATTGATCCAACTGTAGCAATTCTTTTATTTGGTCGAGGTTTTGCTATTGACGATGCTAGAATAAACCAAACCTTTGCTATTACTCCTTCAGTGGATGACTTCAATAACTATAACGTTACCTCAGATACGGAGCTTTCTATCCCAATAAGCGACCGCTGGTCGTTAAGTAATCGTATATTTTTTCGTTATCGTAATGAAGTTTCCCTTGAGGAAAATCCTAACTTAGAATTTTTATTTACTACTGGAGTAAATTATCGATTTTAAAGAAATTTTAATATTAACTTAGTTACTATAATTTTCAAATCTGGATAACTATAATACAACTAAATTTTCTTAAAAATTTTTATAAATTTTAAAAGAAACAATGAAACTAATTAAATTAAAAATAACTCAACAATTTTTTAAAAAACTCATTAAATGGTTCACCATTTTTAGTTTAAGTTTTACCTTAACTTTAACATGGATACCAGTAAGCTTAGGGCAGATTCCTTTATTTACAGCACCTCCTGATCCTAACCCTACTCAAACCCCTCCTTGGGATTTGAATCAAGCTTATGCTTGTGGTCGATTTTGGTGTAGTAATGTATATATTTACGATGATGACAGAAGAATTCAAAGAGCTTTATTAAGGATTGAAAGAGCTTTATTAACCCCTGAACTCACTCTAGCAACATTTAAAGAACTAGATCAAACTAATACTGAAGTAGCTCAAATTTTAGAGCAAAGATCGAGATTAGTTCAACAAGTATTTAATAAAATTGTTCGGCGGGTTGTTGAAAATCAAAGCACTTTTGATACTTCTTATATTCCTAATTGGAAATTTTGGATACCAACATCCTTGAAAGATGTATGGGGTTCTACAATAATGAAACCACTTCATCCTGGAACTCCTAAGATAGAAATTGGGATAAAAAATCAACAAACGGTAATTTTTATTCCCGACCAATTTAACTTAGGAATTGCCTCTCAATCTATTGTTACAGTAACTGATATAGATGCTAGAGCAAATGGATCAAATGTAGAAGAATTGGCAAAAATATGGCAAGAAACAATTACAATTTCATTAAGTAATGCTCTTTGGGGTCACGAATTTGATCGACAATATCCTCTGGGAAGATGGATTGTTTCTGGTCTTGTAATGGTCATAGGATTTATCTGGGTTTGGCTTATAGAAATAGTCCGTAATCATCAAAAAAAATTCAATGACCAATTAAGACAAAAACTCCGAAATATAACAGATGATTTAACCGTTGACTCTGAAGCTAAATCGGGTTCAAAAATTGAAAAAGATATTAGTGAAGAGCAAAATAAATCAACGTCTTTAGATGACGAAAAATTATTTGAAAAAGATAAACATGAGAATAACAATAAGCAAAAAAATCCTATTGCCTTCTGGTTTAAAAAATGTTTTGCTTTTCTAAAAAAAAGAATCAAAAAAAACAAATGGCTTTATTCTAAATTGCATGATTCTCAGCAAAAACTTTATTTACAACAACAAGGAATTATTAAGCAAGAAATAAACATTTATCAATTGTTACTGAGAATAGAATTTATTCTACAGTTACTGATTATATTATTAGTTTTAGTTATTATTACTTTTACCTTTCGTCATACTCGTTTTTTCTCAGTTTATTTACTCACAGAAACCTTACGTTTAATACTGGTTTGGATCGGGTTAACTCTTGTTGATAAAGTAGGTGATTTTGCTATTGATTATTATCTCAATCGTTGGGCAAAGCAAGCACAAATTAATGATCCCACATCTAATCGTTATACTCTTAGGGTCAATACTTATTCCATTACTTTAAAACAAGCCACCACAGCTTTATTCATTATATTGGGTATTTACTTAAGCATTTGGATTGTCGGTTTGAATGTTTCAATTCTGGCAGGTGCAGGAGTTTTTGCCATCGCAATTGCTTTTCTGTCCCGTAATTTACTAGAAGATATGCTCAATGGTATTTTAATTTTATCCACCGATCGCTATGCTATTGGGGATGTGATTGATGTGGGGAATGGGATGGCGGGATTTGTCGAAGATATTAACTTATTTGTCACCTCTTTACGTAATTTAGATGGACAAGTTATTGCTATTCCAAATAGTAAAATTTCTACTGTTATTAATAATACAAAAAATTGGTCAAGAGTTAATTTCACTATTAAAATTGCCTCAGATGAAGACATCGATAAAGCCATTGATATTATGACTAAAGTTGCTGATAAAATGCAAAGTGAATTAGAATGGTGTGATAAGTTTTTAGACCCAGTTGAAATTTTAGGAGTTGATGACGTTTCTCACGAAGGTATTTTGATTCGTCTTCTCATTAGAACAAAACCCATGGAACAGTGGCCAATAGGGCGAGAACTACGATTGAGAGTTAAGAAAGCATTTGATGAAGAAGGAATTTCTTTAGGCATTCCCTATCAAAAAATTATGGTAATTGATTCGAGCAATAATAATGAGCAATCCCCATTTTACGTTATACCGGAGCAAGATAAATAAGAATCGTTAATAATAAAGTATTGAGAGATTTAAAACAGGATAATGAAAACAGTATTGAGAACAAGATCATGAAAGTAAAAAATAAGTCTTTTTTTCTATCCTTAATAGGCAGTATCTTACTAACAGTAGGAAACCATTTGCCAATCACTGCGGCTGAAAAAATTAATTTTATTGTCGGTCCTTTACGTTTATCTTTGAATATCAGTTCCTTAGAAACATTTGCTGATCAAGGAACCATTGATAGAAGATTAGCTGACTATTTTAGAATGGCTGGAGTAGGAGAAACAGAACAAATACAGTTTCGTGAAGCTTTACAGAAAACAGTGGATATTGACCCTGTTTTATTCTCGAGGTTACTGAGAACTGAAATGGGAGAAGATATGCTAAGTCGTTGGGGAGAACATATTAATATTCAAGGGGGGAGAAACGGTAAATATGCCTTGCGTGGTGCCATAGTTAAATCAGCTTTCGATGATCAAGGTTTAAGTTTGATTAATATATTGCGGAATCTTCCTACTAATATACAAATTAATCTTAATCAGGCTCGTTCTCTAGCTACCCGTTTCGACTCAATTATTATTGCTACCAATTTTTTTCGCGAAGAAATTAGTCAACTTGCTCAACAAGAAATAGCCAACGCTTCACCCACAAACTTTTCTACTCTGCCTGATTTACGTCAACCAGGAAAATTACCAGTACAAACAAGTCAATGGACTCTTACAGATAGCAAGCGAAACCGAACCTTTCGTGTTTATATTTATCAACCCCAACTACAGCAAGAAATTGAATATCCTATTGTCATTGCATCTCATGGTTTAGCTTCCTCCCCGGAACATTTTGCTGACTATGCTGAACATTTAGCCTCCTACGGTTACGTTGTGGCCATACCCCAACATCCAGGTAGCGATCGCCAACAACTTCAAAATCTGAAAAGGGGACTGTCTCGTCAAATATTTTTAAACAGTGAATTTATTGATCGTCCCAAAGATATTAGTTATGTGATTGATGAACTAGAAAGACGTAATCAAGCAGCTTTTTCAGGCAAATTGGATCTTAATAAAATAGCTGTCATCGGTCATTCTTTTGGGGGTTATACTGCTTTAGCAGTAGCTGGTGCAACCCTTGAGTTTGAAAATTTAGCCCGAGAATGTCCTGGCCGTTTGAATTTATCCTTATTACTACAATGTCGCGCCTTAAACCTCGATCCAGAGGTGTATTCCCTAAAAGATGAACGAGTCAAAGCTATTGCTCTTACCAATCCTCTAAAAAGTGCTATTTTTGGGCCACAAGGGTTATCACGGGTTTCCTTACCTGTCTATGTTCAAGCTGGAAAATATGACCCGGCCACACCTTTTGTATTGGAACAAGTTAGGCCATTTCCTTGGTTTAATAGTGGGAATCGTTATTTGAGTTTACAAGAAGGGGATACTCATGCTGATATTTCCGAATTAGATGGGGGTTTGGGGGAGTTAATCGATAACTTTCTCTATTTATCCCTTCCAGAACCTGAATTATTGACCAGTTATAATCAAGCTTTAATCCTAGCCTTTTTGCAGGTTCATTTACGGGAAAACCAGTCATTTCGCCCCTATTTACAATCAGCTTATGCTGAATATCTCAGTGAAGGGGAAGAATTTAAAACGTTTTTAATTACCCATGATTCTCTAGAAGGATTAAAAAAAGCGATCGCCAAATTCCAAACCAATCACCCTAGCATAAAATTTTAGGTAAAGTACCATAAATGTAGAAATTTCTATACTGACATCTTGCACCAATACATAAAAACTTAAATTAGCAAGCAGTTCCTCACTCCGTTCCGGCGCTATCGCACAGCCTTCGGCTTTTAGCTAAGACTCACATCTTGCACCAAGAAAAGTTGATATGAGAAGCGATGGCTAAAACCCT
>NZ_JARVCN010000232.1:1823-5135 GCF_038442745.1 Crocosphaera sp. Alani8 | reverse complement strand
GTTTGATAAATCCCCCTCGTTTATAGTGCGGGGCTTCTCGGCGGTTAGCTAACTTTTGGATGTGTTACAGATGGGCTTATAAACAAAGCTGTCACCCTACTCATCCCTCCTGCACTTAGCTTCCTATATCGTATCAACTTTGACACTCCCACGAGTAGAACTGCGTGGGATCCTTGCTTCACATCCTCTTAGCTAGACATAGTTTTCTCAAACCATGCCCCCGCAAGACCGAATCCACAAACATTTTAGTTTAACTTCCACTGGCTGCCCGACAGCAGACTGTATGGGTTTTTTAGATCTCTAATAGCTCGAATTAAGGAGCATATTAAACCTGCTATGACTTTGATTCTGTTCAACTGGGTAGGGCTTGTCCGTCGCAGAAAAACGTCTCAGAGGGAGTTAACCAGCTATACTGAGTACAGAAACCTAGACAATTCTAGGCAAGAAACACCGATAAATCTCTTACGCGCATTACCGCACTTAGTTCATGATACCATATTCACTCCGCCTAAAGACGTGCAAACTACATCCCACGAGTGAACTACGTGGGATGTAGTTTGCAGTATCCTGTAACGTTTATTTGTGTCCAGGAATTTAGATGGTATCAATCTTTAGCTCGACACTTCCTGTACGGGAGCGACCACTGCCAGTAGAATCAACGATAGTATAGGTGAAATAATCGTAACCATCGTAGTTGGCATTGGGAGTATAGCGGAAAGTACCTGTAGCAGCATTAATCAATTCTAGGTTTCCGTCGCCAACATTAGTAAAGTTGCTTAACGAGATAGTATCACCGTCAATATCAGTATCGTTACTTAAAACACTGAAGACAACAGAACTATTTCTATCAACTTTCACCGAATCAAAAGCCGCTTGAGGCGCACTATTTGTGTTCCAAATCCCATCGTTATTGGCATCAGTAGCATTAAGTTGTCCTAAAAACGGAATGTTATTGTTAATTAACGAATCTTTAATCGTCAGGACGACGTCTTTTACATAGGATTGCCCAGAGAGACGGTCAGAGGTTAATTCAGAGAGAATAATCGCCTTTTTGTTATTAGGCAAAGTATAGTATCCATTATTCATGATTGTGGGCAAATCAATGTCATAAAAATTTTGGTATTTAGCATGACTGCTTATTCCACCGTATTTAGCAGAGCCAAGACTATCAGTTTTGGTTCCTTGAAGGTTAATTATTTCATTCCAACCAAGATTCCCAATGTTTAGATCAGCTGAGGAATTGAAATCAATCTCAACTTTATCTACGATTGTGGGTGCCTCATTCAGTTCTATGAGATAGTTGGGTTTATGCCCACTGGTTTCTATCCGTTTCGTATAATTTTTCGGATTGTAATCAATTAAGATATTGTTGCCCACAGTATTATTAATATCAGGAATGGTATTAGTCTTGATGATTTTCAGACCATTGGTGAAACCATCAACCCGCAGATCATTAACAACAATATCCACCATTTTTTGTCCGAGTTCTAATCCATGATTATCCCAACTGTAGTTTTTTGCGGTATCGTGAGCAATCAAATCGAAGTTGTTGAGAGTATAATGCCCTGTGTATTCCACGTCTGCACCATTTTGCACTTCCCAGGCTGTAAATCCATCTAAAACTGTCCGTCCATCATGGTGCTGGTTAGCAAAATCTTTAATAATGGATAATCCTTTATAAGTGGCAAAGGCTTCATTGTTAGCAAATCCCTGGAGCGATGGGGAATCAATACTAACACCTTTATTGGTAGTATAACTCTTACCATGACTAGTCAAAGTTTCTTCTAGGGTGGAAGAATCGATCCACTCGACACTATTAGCGGTGCGTCGATGGAAATATAGAAAGCCGAACCCTGGCATACTCGCAGCAATATTGTTTTGATTATGAACCAATCTACTTTGGAAATAATACCCTGTTCCGTTATTAGCTGCTGTTAAGGTCTTCTTTGCATCTTTGGGATGACCCGCTCCTTTTATACGTCCCAATCCCGTTCCTTTAATAGCGATATTATCTTCCCATCGCCCGGTTTCGTCTCCACCTTCGGCGATAAAAGCTCCTCCAAAGACATCAAAAGCTACGTTATGATCCATGACGGCAAAACTACCATGTTGAACATAACCCCATCCGGGAGAGCCTTCCAAGGAGTTGCCAACAATAATAGCAGGGTTATTATCTAAAGCAACTCCTTGTTGATGAAGATGGAGTGAATATCGACCATTCTTATTATCGGTACTATTATCAATAGTACGCGATTTATCAGTCCGACCTAATTCTTGGAAATGTGCGTAACGAATATCTACGTCGTCACTATGCATAAACATTGTATGACCACGTTTGCTAATGTCATCCACTACTTCACTTCGTAAAACAACATTTCGGCTTAGGTTGGCAACAGAAGCTTTGAGATCGGCACGAGGGGTATCATGATCAAATTTTAAGGGTTTGTCAAAGATAATGGTCTGACCATTAATTTGGGTAATGGTTAAAACCTCATCTTGAGATTGATCTAGATTACTGCCACCATACCAATCTGGATTAAATTCGGTTCCTGTCAAAACAATCCGATCTCCGATTTCCCAGCCACTTGGGACTTCAGACAAGGTTAAACTGGTATCTCCCTGCATAGGATCTGTTGTAACTTTGAGATGGGGAGCCTTTTCTTGTCCGTGAATATTAACTTCTCCAATGCTTACTAGTCCTAAACTCTTAGCCATGGGGTCATTTAAGGCTCGTTCATCGTCCGCAAACACGATTTCTGCTTCAACATTTCCACTAATCGCTTGTCCCTTACGACCAATATTTAGTTGACCATTATTCATAATCGCCAATGTATCAACAACCATTTTGGTGTTTTGGGTACGAGAAAAATTCAAAGTTCCATCAACACGTACTGTCCATAAAGGAACATTACTTTCACTATCGTATTGTACTGTGAGATTGGCTGGAATATAGACCCGTGCGCCTGCCGTGGGTATAACTCCATTAGCCCAAGTACTGGCATCAAACCAGGAACCGTTGTTAACCGCCTGATGAGTTTGAGAACCATCAGGGACAATGTTCAATAACATTGTTTGTTCCATGATTTTCTTCTGTGGCAAACCAGAGTCGATAGCTGAATCTGAATTAGGATCAGAAGGTTCCGAGTCGTTTTCAAAAATGACTCCAGTTGCGCTGTTACTGGCCAGGTAAACGTCCCCAGTAGGATTACTCAAGTTAATCTTAAAGGTTTCATCCCCTTCATATGCAGAGTCATCTATTAAGGCAACGCTAAAAGTTTTTGAGGTTTCATTAGGACCAAAAGTTAAGGTGCC
>NZ_JARVCN010000232.1:0-1723 GCF_038442745.1 Crocosphaera sp. Alani8 | reverse complement strand
TTAAGGCAACGCTAAAAGTTTTTGAGGTTTCATTAGGACCAAAAGTTAAGGTGCCATTGGTAGCGGTGTAATCACTACCTGCTATTGCTGTGTCATCAACGGTTGCGTAATCAACACTAATGGTCTGACTACTAGGTTCAGATAAAGTGACGGTAAAGGTGGCATCATTGTCATTTTCATTAACGCTGACGTTCCCAATTGAAATTTCTGGTGTGGAGGGTGGGGTAGGGTTGGTCACCATATAGTCAACCGTTTGTGTTTCCAAGATGGCCCCAGAACTATCATAAGCGGTCGCAGTGATGGAGTAAGTTCCTTCCGTGATCAATTTGCCATAATAGTCACCATTACCGTTATCCCCAAACAAAGCATAAGGAGCAACACCTTCTGTTCTATTGCCTAGGTTAGAGACAAATTTGATCCTAGCGACTGCATCACTATCGCTGTGGTCAGGATTGACAACAGCAGAGATATTGAATTCAGTGAGGTCAACTTGACTGAGGTTGATGGTGTTATTAACAGCGAGATTGTCGAAGTCAGAAACCACTTGGTCGGTGACCGCATCGATTAGAGCAAATGTAAATAGTTCAGAATTTATACCTTCAGAGCCAGTGAGTGGATCGATCATACTGGTATCTGCAGTGATCATTTGATCGGGATTAGAATTAACTGACTCTAAAGCAAATGTTTCAATAAGTCCTTCATCAAAGCCTGATGAGTTACCTAGAGCATCATTTGGAGGTGATGATGTCTCCAAACCACTTTCGCTAAAATTGAGGGGTGAGATTAACGAAGACGATGGAGTAAGTGATTCAACTTCAGGGGATAGAAAATTCATAATTATCTTTTAGGATTTTATATTGCCGGTGCTGAAATCAGCATTCCTCGTTCGAGAATAAGAACGGCCAGTAATTTCTCTAGACTTTGAGCGGGAGGTTTTCTAGACACTTAGTGATTGTTAGACTAGTTTTGAAACCCTATAAAATAAATTCTTATAAAAATGTAAAGATTTTGGTAAATACTATTTGAGTCTGATAAAACCATGAGTTAGTAAAAAAATATTGTGAATCTGATAAAAACTTTCAAATCCTTAGCTGGGCTGACTTTTAGCTTAATTGCTTGTTATCAAACTTAACTGCAACGAGGGCATCTCAATTTTTTTCTCTTGTCTCCCGCAAGTTTAATTTTCGGACAACTATAAAATATCCAATTTTAATAAAGCCCTATATCCTATGTACAATTACATTAGTGAATATTTCGTGAACTATCCGAACCATAGACTTTTGTCTATATGCAGTTCCGTGGTCGGATGACTTTAAAATGTTCAAAAATTTAGTAAGTTTCTACAAGGTTATGTTTGCAGATCGCGGGACAATAAGTCCCTGTAGCACTTCATATATTCTTACGTGAGTTACCCTTCTATGTCACTGGAATCATATCATTTCGATGATCAGAAGCAAATTATTTCGATTAAGGGTTCTAAAACCCTTATTATATCCTCAACCAATAAAATGGCTTTTTCCGATTGGAAGCATCTTTTTTCCGAAAGACAAAAATGGAAGCATATCATTTCTGAAAGTTACATTGGTTTATAGTTTAATTAGGGTTTGCTGAAAAAGTGGTTCAAAAAATTAGGAGGCCAAAAACCAATAATTTATCTCCAAACAGACTACGGGAGCGACGCAAAAATGTCGCATCGACCGGAATTCGGTGAAAGCGACTGGGG
>NZ_JARVCN010000231.1:0-5192 GCF_038442745.1 Crocosphaera sp. Alani8 | reverse complement strand
TGCCTCTTTTCGTCATCTGGTAAGGCTTTCAGGTATTCGTGTCCCCACGCCAGGTAATTTCATTATGATGTCTCTGTAGAATCATCGTTAACTAGCCGTTATTGTTAGTAATTAAATCAATTTTAGGCAAATCTTTTGAGGTGGTGATAAGCATCAGGTAAAAACTGGGAATGATAGGAATAAGCAGCCCAATTGAGATGCTCAATCATTCAGGGAAGTGTGTTAATTCTTCCCTGCCTTTCCTTTTCGCTGGATGTAAAGATTTATGACATTTTTCTATGATTGATTAGGGGGACTTATCCCCCTTTTCTTTGTCCTAAAATTCTGCGTTAGGACAACAATGGTTAAAATCCAGAATATAAAAGCCTAAAAATTGTTGTTTAAACTGTTCAAAGGCTTTTATGACAGCTTTTCGAGTAAATTCAGGGACAACTAAACTGATGACTCGTTCTTGCTTCGGACAAATAACACCATCTTCATCAATCTCTAATTCATGACTGCATAGGGTTACTGCAACTTCAATAGGATTGTGTTGTTGTTGTTGGAGAGAGCGATCGCAAGTATTGGTATGAGGATGAAAAGTATGGGGGATTTTCCCGAAATGCTCTGCTTTCGGGTATGGTTGCAATGCCGAGTTGGATTGCTCTAAGGTGAATTGTGTCATGATTGAAAATAATTAAAGATGTTTAAGAACCGAGAAACTGGGGTTTCTTGGTTTCTTTTTCTTGACCGTTAATATTTTAATACTAAGTTTTAAATGGTGTCAAGTTTTTAATATCAAGATTTTTCTGTTATTATATTGATATCAATATCTTTATGGGGAAGATACCGATGAGTCAAATTGCCGAATTAAGAGAAGCAAAGGGGTTAACTCAATCTCAGTTAGCCAGAGCCATTGACGTAGATATTTCGACAATCCGAAATCTAGAAAGAAACCGTAGTGGGATTCAGGCAATTGAGAGAGTTATTCAACTTTGTGAAATTCTAGAATGTGAAGCAAAAGACCTAATCAAATATGTAGAGGCTGAAGAAACTGGAGAAAATTAAAACATAGATTATGGTGGCCCTGGTTGTAGCGAATCTGATGGTGTCACAAAACATCATAATTACCCAAGCTGGTTTAAGACTTGTTCGTAGTAGGGATCTGATCTATATTTAAGTTATTCGTGAAAATAGGATCGTTAATGTACAGCAGATATTGTTCACGTAAAGAATCTTCTAAAAACCCTGAAACGCCGATCTTCATTGGGGAATGGGACTCGACGTTTCATCACGAAGGTTCTTTCTGTGAAATCTCTGCACTAACCAAAAGGAGGTAGTTATGAGATAAGAAAGAGATTGAATTTTTAGCCACGGTGGTAATCAACCGCAATGACTCTATCATAAAGAATCTTTGCGGGATACACAACCCTTGTGTCAAAAAATAATCATTGTGACTAATAAACAGAGAATTGGTTTATCAATCCTGACTCTGGTTAAATTGACTTTTTTATCTTCTATAAACTCATCCTTTTGTGCCTTTAAACCACGAGAAAGGAGTAGGACAATGCACCCGAATTTAGACACCGTGACCACCCAAGGGGACAATGTAACTAACAATCATTCAGGAATATCTATGCTTTTATTAATAAGCATAGACGGGCTTGGGTATTCAATTCAGTCTCATTAGAAAAGACTGGGGATGCTCTGTCCATGATGACTGCTACTGAATAAGCGGACAGCTCAATGACTGGTGAGTGAACATCCACCAGCAGACAAATATATTCATTTTTTATCTTAGTTGTCCGAACTTAGTTTTACCAAGTAAGCAATCATAACAGTGCATCTCCAGTCGGACAAAAATGACTTTTGGAGATATTTATGAAAGCTATACATAGTCTGCTATTAAGCGGATTTAAAATTGATGGAAAAAATTTCCTAAAATCCATCATTAACTTCCCTATATCACAGTTAGGGAGTACCTATGACCTGGATTAGATATAATCGCCACACTCCCTGTCCAGTATGTAACGGCGATCGCCCTGACTGTCGCCAAAACACAACAACCGGCCTCATTCACTGTCGCAGCAACGAAGCCAACCCCAAAGACTACGTTTATCGTGGTCAAGACACCTGGGGATTTAATTTATGGGCATATAAACCCGATGCAGATGCTTGGACTAAAACAGTCACCAGTCGCCAGTCGCCAGTCACCAGTGACTCTTGGACAAACCCTAACAGTCAAACAGAGGTAAATCCTCGGTATCTAGTGGTTAAGGAGGACTTGGAAACAAGGGAGAGGGAGAGTTTAGAGAAGCTGCTGCCTATCCCAGAACGAGATAAGGTAATTAGGGAAATATTGGGGCAATTAGAGTTAAACGATCGCCATAGAGAGCAACTCAGAGGTCGTGGAATAAGCGATCGCGAAATCAATGACGGAAACTACCGTAGCATAACCCAGTGGCAAACATTAAGAAAACCTGTAGATATTAGATTATCGGGTGTGAACCAATGGGGG
The DNA here is from genome assembly GCF_038442745.1 of Crocosphaera sp. Alani8. Classification (NCBI taxonomy): domain Bacteria; kingdom Bacillati; phylum Cyanobacteriota; class Cyanophyceae; order Chroococcales; family Aphanothecaceae; genus Crocosphaera; species Crocosphaera sp. Alani8. The sequence goes on along the minus strand of NZ_JARVCN010000231.1, from coordinate 2,695 downwards.
GACAAACTCAACAACCCCTGTGATGGCATTCTTATCCCAGTACAAGACGAAAACGGACTGTACACCGGACTAAGAATCAATAACCTTAACCCAGAAAGCAACGGGTCAGGCAAATACCTGTGGTTATCGTCAAAGAATTCGAGGGGCATACCCATCGACCTTCCATCGGGAGAACTCCCCATCGCGGTGTATATGCCTCCTGAAGCACCTCAAAAGGAAATAATAGGGTTTACTGAGGGTTTAGAATATAAACCCCTTCTAGCGTCATTAAACGTGGGGATTCCAATTATAGGAGCTAGTGGTGGAAACTTTGGCAGTAGTAGTGAGGCAATAGAAACTGCGATCGCGTCTATCAAAGAGAAATACAAATGGGAAAACCCCGAATTTGTCTTGTACTCGGATGCAGGAAGTGCAGCGAACCCCAGTGTCAGTCGTCAATATGAAAAACTAGGGGATTTTATTCCCAACCTCAAAGTGGCTGATTGGGGACAATTAACTAATAAAGAAGCCCTAGATATTGACGAGATTGATGTTGATGAAAACCCCATTAATTATCTAAGTATGGGGGCATTTTTAGAGAAAGCAAGATGGTGTAAATATAAAGACAAAACCCTAAAAGCATGGATACTAACGAAGAAATTTACTCCAACGTTGAAAGTAAAACAAGAATTTATTGATTTGCCAAAGCCAGAGAATAATACAATGTTCTTAGTAAAAAGTGGACTAGGAACAGGCAAAACGACTCTATTGGTAAAATGGTTAAAAACAGAATGGTCTGATTATGGAGGTATCAACTTAGGATACAGAAACACCTTACTAATGCAATTTTGTGAGAAGTCGGGATTTGTCCATATTCATAATTGTTCGTCATGGGTAGATATATCAGCCCCCACAGCAATAGTGGCATCTTGTGTGGATAGTCATCTGCGATTTAACCCCGATGATTTTGAAGGGAAAGTGTTAATAATTGATGAGGTAGTTTCCGTACTAAAGCATTTATTATTCAGTAGTACAGTAGGAGAAAGAGGACGAGCGATCGCCTTATTTATAGAAGGAATAAAAAGAGCAAGGGTTGTGGTAGGATTAGATGGGAACTTGTCAGATATGTACTGCGATTTCTTTGAGGAATGTGACCCATCAAAAAAAGTAATAAAAGTAGAAAACACTTACAAAGGAAAGAAACCAGAATTAATCTTATTAGAGGGAACAATCAAAGATGAAAACCTCAGAAAACGGGATAATTCACCTTGGTTATATGACCTCCTGAACAGTTTGGATATGTTACCAGTAGTAGCCAGTGATTCCCAGATATTATTAGAGGCGATCGATGAGATTTACCAAGACCAAGGGTTAGTGGGATTAAGGATAGATTCGACCACCATTGATAGTAAGGAAGTGCAAGAGTTCCTCAAAGAACCTGCACAATGGATAAGAGAAAATGAACCGCAGTATGTATTATTTAGTCCGAGTTGTGAAAGTGGTTTAGATGTAGCCATAACGGATTATTTTAGTCATTTCTTTGGGTTATTTTTTGGAGTATTAGATGCAGATTCGATTACCCAGATTATAGCTCGTGTCAGGGATGTGGACTTAACTCGTTATTTATGGGTAATGCCTTATGTGAAAGCAGATAACCCTGATAGTATCAAAACCCCTTTGGTAGATAGTTTTAAATATTATTATAATCAAAGGTTAATACGAGACTTGGATTTGGTCATGGCGGGACAGATAAGCTCAGAAGAGATAATGAGGGAAGTATTAAGTTATATGACTTTAGCCCAAGCCAGTCCAGAACATCAATTAAGTCAGCGCATTCAAACGATGATTTATTATGAGAAAAGTTACTTACGAGAATGCGTTTACTGGTTACTGGAACAACAAGGTTATGATACGTCTAATAGAGTAGCTCCCGTTTTAGATGAGGGATTTAGGGAGACTTCTAAAAAGGTATCAAAAGAAAAGAAAAAAGTTAAAAGACGTAAAAGTAAAGATATCTTTAATAGCTCAGATAAGTACATCGGAAACCCATCAATATTATTAAAGTGGAATGCTTCATGGGCAGAAAGATGTGCATTAATAAAAGCTATAATAGAGGATAAATTACCAGGAATAACTAAACACATAGTTTGGTCAGAGGATTTTATTTATCAGATACAATTTCAGTTTCCTAATCTCTTCTACCAACTAGAAGATAGGTACTACCTGGATAATCTAGAGAAATGTCTTGAGCGATCTCAAAGGATGTACCACAGGCAACTGGTAAAAGGGCGTACCCGTAAGAAATTAACCCCCTGGAAACTCAACTCTCGTTACCAACGGTTATGGACTTTAAGAGAAGTGGGCATTCATGAGCTTATTCATAATCATTATGATGTTGAGTTAACCACAGAGCATCCAGTGGTCAAGGAAATTATGGCCAAGTGTGGCCAGAAGAAAAATTGGATCTCGTTGGGCAAAAAACCCCATCAGGACACCATTAAATATTTAAAATGGTTATTGGGACAAATTGGCTATACTCTACGTTCCCAACAAAAAAGGAATGAGCAAGGTGAGGCAGTACGAGTTTACAAGTTAATGTCCATACCCCATGAAGATGTAGCTCGTTATGTAGGCCCAATGATGGAAATCATTGCTCAAAAATACAGGGCAAACGCATCTAAAATATGAGCAAAATTAGGGTATAATAAGGTCAGAA
>NZ_JARVCN010000230.1:0-5222 GCF_038442745.1 Crocosphaera sp. Alani8 | reverse complement strand
TTTATGAACATGGTTTGGAACTTTGTCTCGTCAGGTGCAAGATGTGAGTATACAATCAATTTTGCCTGGTTACTTAATTTTTAAATATAGCTATTAACAGGAACTGTTTTAGGTTAAAATTAAAATGGTTTTATTAATTGAAAAGAATTATGAACGAGTTACCCTCTCTTAGCACTGAGACAATTAATGACATTCTTAACGAGAAAATTGACGATGAAACCGTTAATAAAATGGTGTGGTATTATTTGGGGTATCGCTATGATAAAAGTAGTCAAACCTGGGACAATTCAGAAGTAGAAACTTCTTGGAAAGAAGAATATCCCGAACCTCCAAATTTTATCGAGAATCGTCCTCCTACAGTTAAACTAACTCGTTCTATTCCTAAAGAAAATAAACAACTATTGAAGGAAAAATTAGGTTTTAAGGGCTACAAAATAGGTACATTTGGACCGAGAGATACCCGCCGAGCAACTATGGCAAATTGGTTATTAAATCATTTAGTTACACACTCATCTCAATCATGAAAAATTGAGCCATAACCAGGCCAATAAGATAGCAACTGATGCACCAATAAAGGTGTTAATAATATTAACTATTTCATTGGTCATCCATTCTAGATTTTCTTGTAAAGTTGCTCCGATTACACTCTCTAGGTTAGTGGCAATAAAAGCAGCGATGATACAATAAATAATGCCTATCAAATCAATTAATTCTACTCCATAACCCACCACAGCAATGACAGCAGATGCAATTATTCCGGCGACAGTTCCTTCTAAACTAATGGCACCTTCTGTACCAGGAGGAACGGGTTTTAAAGTAGTGATTAAAAAGGTACTTTTTCCATAAGCTTTTCCTACCTCTGAAGCTGTGGTATCTGATAATTTGGTGCTAAAACTAGCCACATAACCTAATGCCAATAATTGTGTCCAAGGAGCGTCAAGAAATAGGCTTCCCAAGGCACAAAAAGTAGCAATTAATGCTGAACCCCAGACATTTTCTGGACCGCGTACTCCTGAGCGTTTTTCCGCAATTCCTGCTGCTTCTTTTTCTGCCATACCAATTTTAGTTACTGCGGAACCTACTATGAAGTAAAACATCACCACTGCATAACCTTGCCAGCTTAATATTCCCCAGACAATTACTCCTAAAATCCAGGCATTAAAATACCCCAAAGGAGTCAATAACTTTTTGGGAATAATAAAAGCAAAAATAAATAAAATACTGTTAACAATAAGGGCAATAATCCAAGAATTGTTTAAGGATAATTCTGTCATAATTGTTGTGTTACTCCTATGGATAATTATAAGTAATTTGGCTTCGTTTTGCTAGTAAAGCCGTGCCATAAGCGGCCTCTGTTTGAGGGGAAATATGTACGGGAACTTGTAAATAGTTTTGCCTTATTTTGACCCATTTTTTATTTTTTGCTCCACCTCCAGCACTATAAATTTGAGTAATAGGATTTGCTCCTAGAGCTTGTAATTTATTGTATCCCAAGGCTTCAATTTTAGCTATGCTTTCTAGTAAACCTTGTAAAAATTCTACTTTATTGTCAGGTTTTGGTTCAATTTTAGACACTAGTTTAGGATCATTAATAGGAAATCGTTCTCCAGGTTTTAATAGGGGATAATAGTCTAATTTGGTGGGTTGATTAGTATTAATTTTTTTACTTATTTTTTCTATTTCTTCATCGGTAAAAAAATGTTTTAACACTGCTCCTCCCGTATTAGAGGCTCCTCCTGTTAACCATAAATTTCCTAGACGATGGCTATAAATTCCCGATGAAATATCTTCAATGCGCTTGTTACTCAGTAATTTTAAAACTAGGGTTGAACCCAAAGAAGTCACCCCTTCTCCTGGGTTTTTTACACCACTGGCTAAAAAAGCAGCAATACTATCGGTTGTTCCTGTACAAACAAGGCAATGTTTAGGGAAGTTAAACTTTTTAACTATATCATCTTTAACGGTTCTTACAGGAGTTCCTGGGGGTAAAACGTCTGGTAAAACTGCATTAATGGGCAAGGCTTTTAGCCAATCAGGATAACATAAATTTTCCACATCATAACCTAGTTTCAAAGCATTATGATAATCGCTAATTCCTAGTTCTCCATGTAACAAAAACCCTAACCAGTCCGCTTGATGTAAAAGATAAGAATTGGGGGATATTTTATTATTTTCATACCACCACAAAAGCTTAATCAAACTAGAAGTAGAACTATTGACAATATGCTCTTTAGGAATAATACTTTTGAATTTATCAAAAATAGTTATATCTTGTGAATCATTGTATAAAATCGGTTTTTCAATTGGTATTCCTTCGGCATTACATAATAAAACAGTTGAGGAAGTTCCATTAATAGAAATGAATTCAATTTTTTTCCTAATTTTTATGGGAATTTTTTCTAATAGAAGATAAAGAGTATCTTCCCATTGTTGAGCTAAATAGTGAGTATTTTGGCAAGAAAAAGATAAACTAACTTGAGTGATAATTTCTTCATCATCATTAATAACAATTACTCTTGCCCCTGATGTTCCAAAATCAATCCCTAAAAACAACATAATTAAATTAAATTAGGACGTAATTTATAGTAGCGATAATTTTGATAATCTTCTAAAATTTTATCGTGATCAAAACAAAGATTTTTTGGTAATTCCCAAAGGTCAAAAATCTGCACATTCTTCGCATCATCTGCTGCTTTAGGTGACCCCGTCGCAGTAGCAATAAAAACAATACTCATTGTATGTTTACGTTCATCCCGATTCGGATTAGAATAAACATGAAATTGCTCGATTAAATTAACAGATAAACTAACCTCTTCTTTCGCTTCTCGATGAGCCGCATTTTCCACTGTTTCTCCGTAGTCAATAAACCCCCCTGGTAAAGCCCATCCATAAGGAGGATTTTTACGTTCAATTAAAATAATAGGACGGTGAGGTTGATCGATTAATTCTATAATAATATCAACTGTAGGAATTGGGTTACGAAATGTCATAACTTTGGTCATAAAACTATGATTACTATACAATAAAAATGAAAAAAGCCATACACTACCATTAATATCATCTCCCCAAGCTCAAAAAAATGAACAGTCTAAAACAATCTGATGATCTTCAAAACCAAAACTTTAATAAACTACAAGATAAACTACGACAATATTGGCAAGGAAAAGACCTATTCGAGCAAGATGGTTATGATATTTTGGTGGTTCCCTCTTTTAGTATTGATCAAAGAGTTGGGCAGAAAGTAGAAGGTTTTCTTCATTACGAAGAACGTCTTTTATTTTCCCTAATTCGTTTAAGAAATCCAAAAACCAGATTAATTTATGTTACCGGACAACCTTTGTCACCCATAATTATTGAATATTATTTGCAATTATTACCTGGAATTCCTTTTTCTCACGCACGCGATCGCTTACTATTACTAACTACTTATGATAACTCATTCAAGCCCCTAACTCAAAAAATTTTAGAACGTCCTCGTTTAGTCCAGCGAATTCGCCTTGCCTTACGTCCAAATAAGTCGTATATGGTATGTTATAATGCTACAAATTTAGAACAAGAACTTTCTTTAAAATTAGATATTCCCCTATTTGCAGCTTCGCCACAACTGAGTTATTGGGGTTCAAAAAGTGGTAGCAGAGAGATTTTTTCACAATCTATGATTCCCCATCCTGACGGTAGCAGTTTGGTTAATAATGTTGACGATTTAGTGTTAGAAATATATAAACTTTTGCAAAGGAATCTTAACTTAAATCGTATCGTAGTTAAACTCAACGAAGGATTTTCTGGAGAAGGAAATGCGGTACTAAATTTAGATGAGTTGAAAAAAAATATTAGTAATTCCTTATCAAATGGAACTGTCAATAAAACAGTAATTTTAAACAGTTTAAAACAGCTAAGTTTTCAAGCAAAAGATGAAACTTGGAAAAACTTTTCCAGTAGAATTCCCGAATTAGGTGCCATTGTCGAAGCATTTATAGAAGGAAAAGAAAAAAGATCCCCTAGCGTTCAAGGTTATATCACCCCAGATGGAAATGTTAGTATTGTTTCAACTCACGATCAAATTTTAGGGGGGCCAGACGGACAAATTTATTTAGGATGTCGTTTTCCTGCGGATGAAAGATACCGTCAAAAATTACAAGAATTGGGGCTAAAAGTCGGTCAAGCATTGGCTAAAAAAGGTGCAATGGAAATGTATGGAGTGGACTTTTTAGCAGTGCGTAACCCCTCGAACCAAGGAGAAGAATGGGATATTCAAGCCATCGAAATCAACCTCAGAAAAGGGGGAACAACCCATCCTTTTATGACCTTAAAACTACTAACAAATGGTGTTTACGATCAAGAGACAGGTTTATTTTATACCCAAGATAATCATGCAAAATATTATATAGCTTCTGATAACTTACAAAACCCACAATATTGTGGTTTACTCCCTGATGATTTGATGGATATTGTTGCCAAATACCGTTTGCATTTTGACAGTAGTAATAAAACAGGAACAGTTTTTCATTTAATGGGAGCATTATCAGAATTTGGAAAATTAGGATTAACTTGCATCGGCAATTCCTTAGAAGAAGCTGAAGAAATTTATCAGCAAGTAACAAAAGTATTAGATTTAGAGTCAGCGATTTTTATGGATAACAATAATGAAACAATTAGTCCCAATTTGCCTATTGCTTGGACACTATAGTAGTTGTCGTATCAATGATCAGTTATCAGTTTGAACTGTTTACTGTTTACTGTTCACTGTTCACTGTTCACTGTGTACTGTTGCCTCCTCTACCGTTAATAGTTCTTCTAAAGGAATATCTCTCTGATAAATCTCAGAGAAATAGCGAGCTAACTTAATCAATGTTGCCCAACTTCCTTCTTCTGTACCTTTCTTCATAGTAGCTAAAACTGCATTCATGGGAGTTCGTAACTCATGGCTCATATTGGCTAAAAAGGAGCTTTTAGCCTGATTTGCCTCTTCCGCGGCAGCTTTGGCTTTTTTGACTTCTTCAATATTAAAGGCTAATTCTGCATTACGTTTTTCTTCATGGCTGAGCAACGACTGAATCTGCTCAGCCATGAGGTTAATATTAGAACCTAGGGTTGCCAGTTCATCTTCCCCTTCGATAGCGATGCGAGTGTCTAATTCTCCTTTGCCCAATTTCTCAACTGCTTTAGTGGAGGTTTTTCTAGAAGACAAAAACCTGTACAATACTAGACATACCTGTACATAA
>NZ_JARVCN010000229.1:0-5236 GCF_038442745.1 Crocosphaera sp. Alani8 | reverse complement strand
AAGAGTTTTAGCCATCGTTCCTCATATCAACTTTTCTTGGTGCAAGATGTGAGAATACTTAAAAATAGGATTTATCGACACTTGATAATGAGGATAAAAGGGTGACTTGGTGTCCACCAGAGGACTACTTTTATTTTATGCCCTATAGAGGCGATCCCGTTCATATTAGGAATTAGTATTTTACTCAGGGTAAGCTCATCTAAAATCGGCTTGACAGAAGGCATTGAGAACAGTCATCATATAGTTGTTGTTCATAGCAGCTTGCTTCATTTTTTGGCGAAGACTACGTTTAAATGTTTTCTCTTGATGGAGAACATTAAGTGCTAATCGTCTTAAAAGCGCGAAGTTCTGTGGACTATATTCTGACCGAATACGGCATTGATCTTCTCTGAAAGTGACATCAAGTGTCCAATGAAGATTGTTTTCAATGCTCCAATGAGTGCGAATAGCATGGCAAAGAAATTGGGCATTGGGAGGTAAAGAGGTCAGGTAAAACTGAATATCGTGGGTAGTCTTGTTCCACAAGTGACGGATGCGTTCGACTACAACAATTGTTTGTAGTCCAGACCATTGTTGTTGCTGGTAAAGTTCTCCCATAGCTGCTACTGGTATAGCCCAAACGTATCGTTTCTCGGTGCGGTGATGACCCTTGGTTACGGTTTTGTAGTAGTCATGATCAATGCCATCCCAACCTTGAGTCCTTGTATCGGTGAACCATTGCTGGACTTGAGAAAATAAAGTGGGATGATTAGCTTTGAGGGTGAGAATGTAGTCAGCTTTTCGCTCACAGATTTGTTCGACAATGCTGGGAAAGAGTTCCCATGGCATCAATGGTGATGATCGAGCCTGTAATGTCTAATAGTTCGATTAGGGCAGGGATGGCTGTGATTTCGTTGGAATGGTCTTCTACTTTGACTTGTCCTAACACCAGACGCTGCTGGGATGCCCACGCTGTGACCGTATGTAAGGCAGACTGTCCCTTATTGCGATCGTAAGAACCCCTTAATGTTTTGCCATCGATGGGGATAATTTCACCTTGAATTGAATTCATTATAGATTGAACCCATTTTTGTAGGCATTTTTGCAGGGATTCTGGGTCAATTCTCTCAAAAACCCTTCTAACTCTTTGACATAGCCTAATAAATTGTTTTGGATTTCATCAATAGATGCTATATTTCCCCTTTTGTGTTTTTTTTACTAGATTGTTTTTGGTCTGCAAACCCGTTGGCCATGTTCTGATTCCATAATTACAAGAGTCCTAATTGTACTTTGTTTTTTTGATTTTAAGTCTCTTTTTTCCTCGCCTATACTTTGCTTTCTGAGTCAAGTAAATTTTATACCATTTTAGATGAGCTTACCCTGGTCAGAATTGGGTATCTCTTGTTGTAAATAAAGAAAAAGTTGATGCTTAAAGGAGTTAAGAAAAGTGGGGATATTGAAGTTGGATAAAAGTGACTGAAATTGAACTTTAGAAGAAGAAGTTAAGCCAAAAAGTTTAAGTTGTTTTTGTAAAAGTCGAATCATTTTAATTTGACAGAGCCAAAAAGGGAGATAATTTTGATAAGAAAAAAGCCAAGAGAATTTATATTGTAAACGTTGGCGAAATTTTATTGGATTTTGATGATCAACAAGTTGAAAGAAGATATGGAAACGAGAATTTAAAACATGATTAGCCCAATCAAGTAATTTTTCTAGGTTGAGAAAACGAGAGTGAAAGCGTTGTCGGGGAGGGGCAGCAAAGGCGAGTTCAGTTTGTAAGGTTTGAAGTCTGCAATGATGACAATGTTCTAAAAAATTCTGAAAAATATCAGGAAATAATAATTCTTTTTTTAATAAGTTGGCTAAAGCATGAGTAACATCATAGGTATAGACAATTTCAGGATGATTAGCTTGGAAGAGTTCAATACCTTTTTTGAGGTTGCTACCATGATCCGAGATGATTTGACGAGGAAAACCGTAACGATAACTAATATATTCAAGAATAGATTGAACCCAAATAGCTGTGGGAGTTCTGGTTATTTCTACAGCTAAAATTTGTCCATCAGACGGACGGAAACCTCGACGTGAGGGGAGAATTTGTGTCTGGAAAACTTCTTGGGAAAGGGCATAAATGACTAAGGCTTTTTTTTGACCCCATTCAATAGTAAAATCAAGAATATATATCCAATCATCACGTCTTTTTGGATAGTATTCTAAGGCATATAAACCAAGACGTTCAACCCACTGTTTAATGGTACTATAGTGAGAGGTTTCAGTGGGGAAATATGAAGAAAATAAACGGAAAGTTTTGTCGATTCCTCTATAGCTATTCCCCACATCTATAAATTGTTGTACAGCAATAGAGATAGTAGTAATCTGATAATGATGGTGAGGGGCTTTTTGGGATAACGGTGGTGATAATTCTTCGGAATCGCAGGAATTAGAGTCATATGAAGGGTCAAGTTTTTTCAATTTTTTTTCAAGTTCGGAAATTTTTTGTTCAGCCGACTCTGCTCTTTTTTTTGCTTCTGAGGCTTTAGTTTTCCAATTATCTCTGCTCTTTTTTAAAGCGCGAGTTAATTGGACGTATTCTCGAATTTTAATTTGTTTTTGAGCAGCATTCTTGTCACCCCGTCAACTTTGTGAGCTAAGGTTTTAACAAAGTCGTTCCTTTTTGGAATATAAGAGCCACCATAGGCTATTTTTCCATTATTTAAGACTAGAATATATTTTTTCTGGTTTAATTCCTCTTTTGTTTGTAATCTGATTATTAAAGTGCCAGTTACTTGTTTTGAACTAATTTTTTCGACTAATGATTTTATTTGTTGGCGTTGAAAGTGATGTTTTTTCATAAAAAAAAATTCATAGGTTCTAGTAGTGAGAAGGGGATTGAACCCCTCCTGACTACCTGGCGTGGGGACAAACTATGCTTATCCTGCCTTAGATTGATGATTTTTGTCCCCACGCCAGCTAACGAAAATCTCCTCAAAGTAAGGGGTCTTATACCCAGACTGGAACTCAGAGGTGCATTCTACACCTAGAGCTTCGTACTGTTGGGACGATAAACAGATCAAACGCTAATTTTGTACGTTCATTTCCTTCTTTAATTACTTTTAAATTTTTGAAGAAGTCTGTTGAACACGCTTGAGGAAAAATACTCCTCCCAAAACTAGAACTAAACCAATAGTAGTGTTAGGTTCAGGAACCTTTTCTACACGAATTCGAGCAACTTGATAACCAGAAGCAGTAAAGTCTGCATTAACAAATTGGGGATCATCTAAAATGCCACCACTTCCTAGTGCATTGAAACCAGGATGAAGGGTAACAAGACCATTTTCATCAACACCAGTGTCAGGAAATTCTTGTCCGAAGAAAGCCGTATTAGCAGGTAATTCATCATTAACCTCTGTTCCACCATCAAGAACTTGAGAACCAAGGATCAAAAAGTCAGCACCAATAAATTTACCAGAATCACTAAAAATACGGTGAGCTAGAGGATTTCCATTAGCGACAAATGCATCATTACTAGGAAGAATCATAGATGCATAGCTAAAATAGGTACTGCTAGCTAGATTTGGGTCAATATCAACTATAGAATGTGCTATCTCACCTGGATCAATGGGGCCAGCAAAATCTCCTTCTAGTCCGATAATGGAGCCTTGAACAATACCTGCAGCTACATTACTAAATTCAGTAGAAATCGGACCATTATTACCATCTTCAACTAAAGCTTCCACCCCTGGAAAAAGGTCTAAGGATACATCTCGATCATAAATATCGAAGCCTCCATCATGAAAACCAAACCAAACGGGAGTTAAAAGAGTTCCATTAGTCGGAGTAAGGCTTTCGACAGAAATTTTTAGGGTTAAGGCTGAGGCCGCAGAAGAAAAAGTTAAGATAGATCCTGCTGTCAATAGTGTGATAACAGAATGGATTTTTGTCGGAAAAAATTTCAGATTCATGTCAAAGTTTTATCAATCGATTTAAGGACTGAATATAGATAAATTCACCTAAAAAAATAACTATGAATTCTTAAAATAGACTGAGAATAACCTAATGATCTGCTGAAATTGATGCTTCTTGAGAATCTGTGCGGGTAACTATGGCTTATTAAAACAAGGAAGTTATAGTGAGTTTTCATTTCCAAGCTGATTTGCCTCAAAAGCCCTCTCTAGACTTGATAGCAGTTTTCAATTGGGGGTATAAAAATCTCGGTTTAGTGAGGGTGGGGAGTGTACTTCGACTTCGCTCAGTAACAGGGAGAGGTGGGAAGTCTGGGGGCTATCCCTTCTTCACACATAAGTTAACAAAAGAAAAAAAACTGAAAGGTGGTAATAATGGGGTATAGAGTTAATTATTAAGGAAAACAAAATAAGAAAAGAGGACTTATATTTTTAAAAAGTATAAAGTAATTCAAAGAAAAGTGAAAACACAATTAAAAGAGATGAAGATAAAAAAAATAAAAATTAAGGAAGAAAGTAAGATAAAATGAAAGTAAATGAAAAGTCTGAAAGACTTATTCTATCTGGGTTATACTAGAATTAATTTAATGGATTAGTCACATGAAAGTTAAAAAATAGAAGAGTATTTATTCATTAAGAATAAGAAAAAAAGGCTAAAAAGTCAAGATTGACTAAAATCATATTAAAGAGGATGATGAAAGAAGGAGGAGAAAATGAAAGTATGGGTAACTTAAGAACTTAAATATCTAGATTTAGGGGACAAACGGTTAAATACGAGACTGGGAAAAATGGTCTCAGAGTTGTGGTAACATCCTCATCAAACCCTACTACAAGCGATCGCCCCTTCTGCCTGAACTAAAACGTCAGTATGGGGAAGGGTGGCGATCTCTCCGAGATCCGCAGAGCGGTGCGCAGTTGTCATTAATGCAGGTGGTGGTTGAGAGTGATCGGGAGGAACAAAGAAGAGCGATCGCAAAGAACAACTGAAAGTGCATGGTGATGTTAAAAAGTATTGAAGTATCAAATTTTCTCAAAAGCTTATGGTTATTTTAAGAATTATTAGGAAGTACAGCGAAGGCTGAATTAAACCATCTCATGATGTAATGAAAACAGGATTCATCAACTGTGGTAAATCCTAATCGTTGATAGAGAGATTGAGCGGGATTAGTTTTAAGAACTTTAAGCCATAATTGTTGATGATCAACTTGAGCTTGTTCAATAAGAGAGTGAATTAAACGGCTTCCGATCCCCAATCGTTGATAATCTTGAGCAATCTGAATTTCTGCTAAATAAAT
>NZ_JARVCN010000228.1:0-5245 GCF_038442745.1 Crocosphaera sp. Alani8 | reverse complement strand
TCTTTGTCCCCTAACTTTCGGCGAGTCCCCCCAGACTTTTTGAGAAGCTTCTAAATCTGTAATTTTTCCTATCCTAACCTTCGGGTTCTGTAAACCCGTATTTTTTAAATACTGCTTGACTTTCTTCTGCCAATAAAAAGTTAATAAATTTCTGAGCTTCCTCATGATTTTTACTCTCTGCTACCACAGCAACTGGATAGACAATAGGAGAATGGTAGTCTTTTGGAGCAGTATCTGCGATGATTATTTTGTCAGAAATTTGGGCATCGGTTTGATAAACGATCCCAGCATCAACGTTACCCGTTTCTACATAAAAAAGGACTTGGCGTACATCTTTTCCATAAATTAGTTTGGGTGTTAACTCTTCATAAGACTCCAATGACTCTAACACTTCTTTTGCGTATTGTCCAGCAGGTACACTTTTAGGATCACCCAAGGCAATTCTATCTAAATCTGCAGTGGCTAAGGTGTCAAATTTTACAGGTGTTTGACTATCCTGGGGAGTAATTAAAACCACATTATTCTTGAATAAATTTTTACGGGTTTCTGTTAATAATAAATCTTTATTCTCTAAGGCATTCATCTGTTTAGGTGCCGCAGAAATAAACACATCCGTGGGCGCACCTTGTTCAATTTGTTGTTGTAAAGAACCAGAAGAACCAAAATTATAGACAATCTCTACGTCGGGGTTATTTTGCTGATAAATAGGTTGCACAGCTTTCATTGCATCTTGTACACTAGTAGCCGCAGAAATAGTCAAGGTGACTTTCTCATCTTCTTGGTTGGAAGTTGATGGGCTACAAGCTGTTATGGCAGTGGTTAAAATTAAAGCAAGAAACTGTTTCCTGTTTATCATAGATAAATTATAAAATTTTATTCAGCTAGAGTTTATAATACAATTAATATTTCAGAATAATCTATAAAATAAAGAATTATTTCAAATCTTAGTTTTTCATTGAAATTTTAATAACGATAGCAGTCACAAAAATAAAAACATTCGGTTTCACTGAGTATCAGTGTATATGAATTACTAATTGAATAAACAAGTTTAAGTTATGATGTAGGTAAAATTTTTTTACTTACATTGATCATAATAAGTTAAATGCAATTAACTAGAAGAAATTTTATTAAACAAATTAAAACCCTCAGTATGGGATACATGGGGATACCTTTAGCTCAAATCAATAAAACATCCCCTTTAACACCACAACAAATCGAAGGTCCATTTTACCCGATAAATTTTCCACTAGATGATGATAATGATTTAACCTGGATTTTCGGGAAGGAAAACCAAGCATTAGGAGAAAAAATTTTTATTTTAGGCAAAGTTTTAACAAGAGAAAATCGACCAATAACCACAGCAAAAGTTGAAATTTGGCAAGCTTGTAATTCAGGACGTTATAATCACGAATATGACCCGAATAATGCTCCACTCGATGCTAATTTTCAAGGTTGGGGACAGACAAAAACTGATCAAGAAGGTTTTTATCTTTTTAAGACTGTTAAACCTGGAGGATATCCTGTAACTAGAACTTGGGAAAGACCCCCTCACATCCATTTTAAGGTGACACTTTCCAACAGTGAAGAGTTTATCACTCAACTATACTTTTTAGAGGAAAAAAGTTTAAACGAGGCGGATAAAATTTTGCAAAGAATCCCTAGAGATAGACAATCTTTGGTGATGACAAACTTAATTAGAAACGAAAAGTTGAAAACTAGAGTCGGTCAATTTAACATTATAGTTGACTAAAAAATGATTGCATAAAACCATCTGCTGATATCTTGCACTAGTATGGAAAAACTTAAACTAGTAAGCAGTCGGCGTTCAGCATTCGTTTAATCTTACTCACAGTAGATAATAGGGATTGATATTTTTCAGCTGATAGCTGAACGCTTACAAACTAGCCAGTTTTATCGAAGGTGCAAGATGTGAGTCTGTATATCTTAAAAAACTGTTTGTAATGACTTCGATTTAATATTTTCTAAATTAAGAGTTAGATTATCATCTTGACGACGTGCTTCCCATTTTCCCTAGTTAAAAATGCTTTCGGACCATTGTCCTTGAATCAATTTTTCATCAGAAGAAACCGTACCAATATATTCAATGCAATGGCGAGAAGCAGTAACATAACATTTACGAAAAGTAACACTGCGACCATTAATTTCCCCTGTAACAGAGGCTTCTCCTAGAGAACTATCGTCTAAAATATTACCACTAAGTGTGTTTTTCCCTTGTACCAAAGTCATTTCAAAACGAGTAGGGTAACCGTACTGCCAATAAGTTCCAATCCATAGACCATTAACATCAGCCATAAGTCGTACCTGATCTGTGTTTTCTTAATTGTAAGGTAAACAATGACCTATTAGTTTGGCGAGAATGCTCAATACTCAAAGAGCAGTCTCAGTAATATCAACTAATTAATATCTACAGGAAAATAAATAACCATAACAAATTTTTTTAAAAAACTACTGAAACTCCTTCCTAGAAAGACCTGACATTTACTGTTTTATCAGCTTAATTACAGAAAATAATAGAAGAGTGACCCATATCACGTAACTGTTACCAACTAAATCACTGTCTTTACTCAAGGCTTTTAGAATAATAGGTATCAAAATTATCAAGGTATACAGTAATGACGAAATTCTTGATATGTACTAGGTTCATGCCTAACAGCAAAGAATATTAAGTCATTCATAACCCAACTATAATTTGTAGTCCAATAGCCCCTAAAAACTAAGTCTATTTTCTACAATCACTGCTCAAAACTGTCAATTTATTATAATAATTTTAGGACAGAAATTATGAATCCAAAATACACAGAGATATTTGTGTTTCTCTTTCGCCTCTCCCGCAAAAGTAACAAAGGTTTTGCTTTCGGATTTGTTTTAATTGCTGGAGTTCTTATGGCAGCTACAGGGGCCATTATGTTGCTCAGAAGTAGCAGCGAAAGAGAGAAAGTGGTCGCGCAACAAACCACCGCTAAAGGTACAGCCAAAGCTGATGTTGGAGTGACACGAATTGCTTACTTTTTGAATCAACCACAGCACCAAGAATTAATTAAAACAGAGATTACACAATGGCAAACTGTGGCTAATAGCATCACTTCTACTGCTGGATCTAGTGGTAGCGGAGTTAGTGGAGGTAGCAGTAGTAGTGATAATGAGTTAGAAGGTATTTCTTGTTCTAGTTCAGGTAGTTCAAGTAGTTCAGGTAGTTCAGGTGGTTCAGTCAGTTCAGGTGGTTCGGGTAGTTCAGGCAGTTCAGGTACTTCCGTTGGCCCATTTGACACAGATACGTTTAATAAACTTGTTAATAAGACATGGATAGCTATCAATCAAAATGACGAATCAGCAGGACAGTTTCGTCTAATGGATTATCAGTTACAGACACCACCACCTACTACAAAAGTCCCACCCCAGAACCAACAACAGTCAATCTGACAGTAGAAGCTCGGGGACTTGATCAGGGTAATACAAGCGACCTCCAGAAAAATAACTCTGTTCGGGCCCTAAGCGTTGTTTTACCGATCAATGAACGATCTATAGACGATGGGGATACAGAGGATGGAGATTCCTCAAATTTGGCGACACCAGGATTGTGGGTGAGTGATAACAATAAGGATGGTGAGAGGAACGATAACTCAAAACAGTCTAATGGCGACAACTTACCAATCAACACCATTACTTGGATAGACTGCTCACAGAATGATGACTGGAATGATAGTAGCAGTTACGTCAATGACTCTAAACTAGATTCGACCCCCATCGAAATCGGAAACAGAACCATTGATCCCACTAGCGATGGTGGTGTGAAGCAAATCAAAGACGATCTTTTTCCTATCCCATCTCTCCCCTCATCAGGTGTAAAGAATATGGGATCTCGTGATTGGAGTAATTGCTATGCTGTTCTTCCTCGTATTGCTGGAAACTCTTCTACTTGTAGTGTTGGTGCTGGGACAGATAATCCTGTTGGGAATATCTATTACTATCGGTTTACTGGGGACGATTCCATTAAGCTAAGTAATGCACAAATCCAAATTAATCCTCCCAACAATAAAAAAGTCGTTATTTTTATTCAGGGGGGAATCACTATGTCAGGAACCGATCAACCTTCTGGGGGTATGACTACTACGTGTCGCAGTGGAAACGGGGAAAGAAGTGTGGTCAGCTTCATCGGTGATCCAGATGATCCCAGTAAACTAGAGATTTACAGCGAATCAAGCTCAAAACCCATTGACATTAGTGATACTACGATGATCAGTGCTTTCGTTCATGCTCCTGATACCCAGTTAAAAATATCTCAAGCGGAAGTGCGAGGAGCTGCGTGGGTGAAAAGTATAGATGCTTCCAGTAGTGAGGGATCAGGTTGCGATCGCTCCATTCAACAAATGGATGTGGGTACACCGTTGATTCTGGGAGGGGAAAAAGAAAGACAAACCTATACAACCCTTGGGGCAATTTCTTCTTACCAAACTGTTGAAGCAAAATAAGCAAAACTTTAATCTTTTTATACGTTCACACATCTACATTTCAAAGCTTAACGGAAAAAAAGACTTAACTCCTAAAACCAAACTCAGGCCTGTTGTTGTCTCAGCACTCATCTTATGAACAAAATACTATTTAAACTCATCCTTAATCCCTCCAAACAGAAAAACGATCAAGGGTTTAGTCTCTTTGAGGTGAGCATTGCCATTTTGGTGTCCTCAGCTTTTCTGATGGGAACCTTACAAGCAATGACAATTAACGCTGTGTTGCAGGTTAAATCAGAGAGACAAGCTCAAGCGAATTTTTTGATCCAACAAGATCTTGAAACAATACAAGCAACTGCTAATGGTATGAACCTGAAATATCTCGAAAATAGTTCGCTTCTTAATCCTAGTGGGAAAACCGAAACAGAAATTTGCCAGGACTTTTTCGCTACTAACAACGCCGATGATCGTTTTGGGGCCTATTTAGTCAGAGAATTAGAGAATTTATTATCCATAGATGGTAAGAGTGACACTGTTTCCGCACCAACTATTGATGTCAATAAGGTTTTTTCTGAGGGAGAGAATTTTAAACAATTTCAAACCGACTCCAATGGTAATCTAGATTTTTCTTCCGGTGGTCAAGCTCAGTTAGAATCGCAACCTGAGAAAGATTCGGACGGCAGTGATAAAAAAGTAGTCGTTCAAATAATTAATAACACCGATCTGGCGTGGGGACACAAAAAGCTATAAGCTAGATTTAATAAGGGATATAGCCC
>NZ_JARVCN010000227.1:0-5250 GCF_038442745.1 Crocosphaera sp. Alani8 | reverse complement strand
AGTTGATACATTGCTCTTGCAGCACCATACTTAACTTTTTCCACGAAATGTGTTAAGAATGGAAATAAGTAGAATGAAATAAGGAATTGGACTTTGGACAAAAAGAGAACTATTAGCGTAAGATATACGCTAAATTAAAATGCCAAAATATCTACTCTGTATCAGTCAATAAAATTGGCTAACAAATAGGGCTAATCGATAGATTATAACGAAAACTAAGAAGCTTTTAAGTTTTCAGTTGATTTTTTTGTCCCTTCTTGGTGCGCGTTCCCTTGCGCCGTGCGACGGCGCGGGGTCGCATCCGCTTTCTTGATAACATCATGACGAGTTCGTGGGGCTTTTTTGTCACCTTTAATCCGTCCAGGAGAATAACCTCGACGTTTGGGAAATTTAGCAGAAGTCCCCAATGTCGAAATTATTCTCGAAAAGTCTCTTTGAACTAGACTAGGAGTAATTTTGACGGATTTATCTCTCTTCAAATACTGTTCCCAATCACGGGGTAAAACGACAGCTAATTTTCTGGCAGCCCACAAATTTACATAGGAAAGAAGTGTTAGTTTAAACCAATTTTCTTCGTGATTTACATCGGGAGTTAAATAAGATGTCATCAACAATCTTTGTTTACCAAATCGAAAAAGATGTTCCATGTCATAACGTTGTCGATAAGATTGATAACAATCAATTAAACTTAGTTCATTACGCCTCGAACCAATAACAATAAGCCACATAGGTTTCCAAATAGTATTACCCTCTTGATCTTTGACAACAATCTGGAGTAAAGTAAAAGGGTGATTGTTAATTTTATAGTTTTTATTTCCTCTCATTAACATCTGCTTCCATCCAGAAATAGTAACTGTTAATTGACGACCTCTTTTCGTCGTAAAAGGAACAGAATGAACTTCATCGGGTTCATGCCAAGTTTGGTTATCATTAAGGTCAAATTTATCACCATACCAACGGGGATGTCCCGAAGTTTTGGCTTGATTGGGTTCAGGAATAAATTGACGATAAAAAATCCGATTACTTCTAACTCTTGTAATAGTAACTACGCCTTCATGCTTAACTTGTTCACCAATAAAATCCCTTTGGCTATAGTCACTATCCGCTACTAAAACGGCTAATTTATCAGAAAATAAAGAACTTTTCCATATTTTCTCTAGTTGTTGATTTCCTTGATTTACTCCTTTATTTTTAGAGAGGACTCGCTCTCCTAATAAGGGGACAGCCCAAGGCACATTTTCAGTCTCTATTCGGTCAGGTAAAGCACAGACAACCGAATAAGAATGTCCAATATTAATGGGTTTATTGCCTTTAATTGGATTCGGATAATGAATAAAAGTCTAAGAGAGCTAAAGTCTGAGCAAATGGTCGTGGATAGGGAGTTATATCAATGCCAAATAAGTTAAACTGTTTGGAGGTGCGAGGAATTGTTCTCGACACGGCTGAAAATAAACTCGCAATTTGCTTGGCATAATTAGGGTTAGTTTTAGTAGGTAAAAACTCTTGAATTCCTCTATATAAACTGTTATAATCTCTTCTAAATAAAGGATTGAGAGATAGTTCAACTACTGAGCGAGCTTGTTGATTACTAGATAGGGCATCGAGTAATTCTATAACAGTTTCTTTTCTAGCTTTTAGTCCTTGGAAGAGGTTTGCCCTCCACAACAAGAATTCTTCAAGAGACTGCGCCGTTTTATTTTTGTTCATTTTTCAAATTCATTTTTTTATAAATTAGCGGAATATATACGCTAACCTATAAAAAGTTAATTTGTTACATTCAAGGTTCATGTCATCACATTCCGAACTTAAAACCAGTCAAGATGCTCATCTGAGAGCTAAACAAATTAAGAGTCTAATTCGTTCTCTTAAACAGAAAATCAAGAAAATTGAACAGGAAGGGGAAGTAGCACCAGTTAATTGTCATATCATCCGTTATCAGGTTAATCGAAAGGGAACAATCTACTGGTATTATAAACTACAGGCTGCTGAATCAATTTTTCCTATGGCCAGTAATAATGAGAAAAAAACAAAATATAAATATTTAGGACGAGCCGGAAGTGAAGCCCATATTGATGCTGTAGAAAAACTGAGTAGAAGAAATCTCATTGATGAATTAGAACGAGTCATTAAATCTCTAACTGAAAGTTATTTAGATATCTATATTGGAACCGAAACTGAATGAAAAGATTTCATATTTAAAAATCCCTAAAAAAATGAGAAGATAGTCTTTTTTATCCCCTAATTTATCGATTTTAGCTCTGGAGATAAGTTTAGCGTAAATTTTACGCTAACAATTATTTTTTATCCAAAGTCCAAAAGGAAAACAAGCTATAGCAAGTTTTCTTTAGAATCATTAGACAAAAGTTATATTAAGGGGGTTGATTGCACTTGAAAGCTTTCTAGCCCCTTTTACATTTGGAAGAAAAAACCTAAAAAAGGAAGAGGAATAAGTCATCTGTAATGTAATTAAATAATTATCTATACCAGGGGTGACTCACTTGGGTAACTATGCAACTTCATTGATGGAGTTGGCCTCATCCAGTTTCAACCATCGCTCAAAGATTTCCCCTCGTTGATCTGCGTTCACATTACATCCTTTATAGATCCTCACCTGTTTACCGTTGCGTCGTTCCCGTCGGTCGAAGATCAGCCCCAAATCTAATTTATAAAGGAATCGTTGAGCAACAGAGATGGCCGTATCCTTTTCCCCTATCCAAAAACCAAACACTGTTTTAATTTGAGACTTCATCACAGGGGTAGTTATCTTCTCATACCATTTTTGTAATGATTCCTTATCAAACTCCGCATCCGGATTTAAGAACTGTAAAATCTCCAAGTAATTTAAGAAAAATAGTTGAGTCCCAAGGGTAGATTTACAAACATCAGGTTTGAACAATTCCCCATTATCTGACTGTTCTTTAAGTTGGCTGAGGTTACGCTTTTCTTTATCCTTTAAATGAGCTTCACCAACGGTTAGATAATAAAGTAACTGTAACTTAGGCAACCACCCTTTATCGTGTTTTTCTACCATTTCTGGGCTAACGTCTTCGGTGAGATAAGAACGACTAATCTCTGCTTTCTTTAAAGTTTCCTCTTCTGAGTCACTCAAGTCTTTTCTTTCCTTAAGTTCCTCATAAGTTTTCTGGTCAATGTTCGGGGAATTAGATGTCCTTTTAGTATGGTCTTTATAGTTCTTGTCTTTCACTTCTTTAAACTCTTTTTTAATCTGCGTGTAATCATTCTCTAGATCATCGATGTCTAAGACCTTATACCCGATTTTCTCACACTTATTAAAAAGAGTATCAGCAAATTTAGAATTCTCAGTATTAATAATCACCGCTCGTTTCCCCCAAGCGATTAATGAAGGAGAACAGGATTTAATATCCTCGCTTTCCTCATAGAAACTAACATCATTGGCTTCAGTAATGCCCATCTTTTGTAATAAGCCAATCTGTGCCGATGCTAGTTTATGAGTCGATGCTAGTAAGGATTTAATATCATTGGAACCGTTACCGATTTGATGGGGACTCCATTGTTTACACCAGACATAACGGGGGATATTACTTCTGACCCGTTGCATACTTTGACAGACACTATCAACCGTTTGCACCCCATGACTAAGGACATAAACGGAATCGAAATGGTTAACGTCAATGCTCACTCCGGTTTCAATAACAGGAGAACAAACAACAATATCAAACTTTTGTATGATTTCATTTAATTTATCAATACAGCCAAAAGCAGACCGTTTTTTCTGGGTGACGGTTTTACGGTCAATTCTTAATACTTTGAGTGCAGGGAATTTCCGCTTAAAATAAGATTCTAAGGTACGGGTTCCCCAGGTGCTTTGATATTTTTGTCCGTCAGTATGAATAATAACTTTATGCCCTTTCTTGATATTGGACTCTAAGTGACTGATTAATTCTCCTGGGTCTTTTTTAAGGAAGCGATACAGTAATCTTTCCGCTTCGGGTACATAGCTATTATTGACAATGAATTTAGGGACTTTATAGCCGATTAATTGTTCAAGGTAGTTAATACTAATGGAACATAAATCAGCATCAGCTATGAAGATTTTACCTTCTTTGGATTGGGCGACTCGTTGTAATAGTTGTTTGAAGGTTTTAAGGATTCTGACACGGTTTTTCTGGCAAGTTCCACCATTGAGTAAATGCCATAAAACTTGTTCGACTTCATCGATGATAACGACGGCATCTTCCCATTGTTTGGCTTCGGGGTCAAAGGAGGGTTTGGCCTTGGGATGTAAAGAGTCGATACAAAGGGCATAGCCAAACTGCCCGAAACATTGATTGTCTTTAACTTCGGTACGGTAGTCGATACCAAAGCGACGGGCTAATTCACGGGCTAATTGTTCCCTGTGGACGATGATAATGACTTTTTGGTGGTTGGCTAGGTAATAGGCTATTTTTTTTGCTAACCATTCGGTTTTACCAGTGCCGTGTAGGGATCTTACTCCGATGAGTTTGGCATTTTGGGGGTATTGTAGGCTTTCAGGGATATATCGCTCGTTAATGGTTAAGTCAGGGATGAGGTGAAGAAAGCCTTGGATCTTATACTCAGCCAAGGTTAAACGGTTCTCATAGACGCTTTCAAAGTATTCAATCCCTTTGGAGGCGATGAGGTCATCAACGCCCTTTTCAGGGGCATCCCAGGTGATAATTTTAACTTGACAACCGGCTCGGCTAAATAAACCGCCTAGTCGTTCAGTGGCTTTTTTAACGTTGATACGGGTCTTTAGTTGAGGATCATTGTCGAAACATAAGCTGATTTCTCGGTCTTTCGTGGCAAATAGGGCTAATTGGGGGATGAGACGGGGTAAACCGATTTTATTGCCAAGTTTATCTTTGGGAATGGGACAACCATTCCATATCCCAGGAATACTAATGGCTGCGATACCGAGTGTGAGTAAGGCTCCGGCTTTTTTGGCTCCTTCGGTGATGCAGACGGGTAGGTTAAGGTCGATGACTAATGGCCAAAAACCTTTGTCTTCTGTCTCCATAAAATCAAGCAATTTGATTCTATCGAGATTATTTAATTTTCCTCGCGCGTTCCCTTGCTTCCTACGAGGGAGCGGGGTCGCTCGTCTAGAGGATTTTTTGTATTGAGAGTAAATATATTCGGCGTATTCTTTGCCTAAGCCGGCTTTTCTAAAAATGTTTAAGCCAATACGGTAGGTTACCCGTAGGAACATGGCCTCGGTGGGGACTTTGGGGGGGGCTTCATATTTGA
>NZ_JARVCN010000226.1:0-5313 GCF_038442745.1 Crocosphaera sp. Alani8 | reverse complement strand
GTTTGGCCTAAGTTTTCGCAGCGAGTGACCCCTGGCTTTTTGAGAAGATACCTTTGGTGAATATATCCGTAATCCAGGTGGAGTTGGATCTTTATTAGAAAAAAATGCCGGTTTAGAAACAGATAGTCAGATTTTATTACGGGATAATACTCATCTTTTAGTTAAAGAATTAAACGAGCGTTGTCCTGAAAATACTGACTTACAATCGTGGATTTTATATTTATTGGAGAACATTTTTCTAAAATGTTATTTAGTGACGGTTTCTACTTCTGATTTTGATACAGCTTATCGGATATTTTCTACCATTAATACCCGTGGTTTAGACTTACAATTAAATGATATTCTTAAGTCAGAAATTATCGGCAGTATCGAAGATGATAAAGACAGAGATAAATATACTCAAATTTGGGACGGAGAGGAAAGTGATTTAGGAAGAAAAGATTTTGAAGCGTTATTTTCTCATATTCATCGTATCAAGTTAAGAGAGAAACCAAAAGAAAATTTACTAACAGAGTATCGTAAAAGAATTAAACCACAAGACAATCCCAGACAATTTATTGGTGAAGTATTAAAACCTTGTTCTGATACCTTTGAAATGCTCAGAGATTATAAATTTAGTTGTGATGATGAGGAAGATAAGAAAGAAATTAATCGTCTCTTTGGTTGGTTAAATTTAATTGATAATGCTGATTGGGTACCTCCTGCTATTTACTTTTTAGTCAAATATCCTGACAAAACATCTCAGATAAAAAGCTTCTTTATTAACTTAGAAAGATTAGCAGCAGGATTAATGATTTTTAGAGCAGATATACACAAACGAGGAAAACGTTATGCTCAACTTCTAAAAGCAATAGATAAATCAGCAGAAACAGCGATGACTAGAGCTGAACAATTACTATCTGCTGATGACCAAAATAAAATATTTGAAATTATTAATGGTGATTTATACAACCAAAATCGTAGCCGCCTTTATGTCTTAAAACGGTTAGATTCTTGCCTTGCTGAAGGAGGAATAAGTCTTAGTTTTGACGCTAAAATGGTGACAATAGAGCATATTTTACCCCAAAATCCCAAGCCAAATAGTCAGTGGTGTCAAAATTGGACAGAAAAAGATAGACAAACCTGGGTAGATCGTTTAGGCAATTTAGTGTTGCTCTCTAGAAAGAAAAACACTGCCGCTAAAAACTATGATTTTGATAAAAAGAAAAATACATATTTTAGGCAAGTAAATCAAGTTATTTTCCCTTTAACTGTCGATGTGATTAATCAAGCTGAATGGACAGTTAAACAAGTTAAAGAAAACCAAGAAAAATATGTTGAATTATTAACCAATCTTTGGAGACTAGAATACAGTAAAATTAATAGTCAAGTATCAAATTCTATGGAAATAGAAGATATAGAACAAGCTGAATTATTGCTTAGACAATTAAAAGAGAAACTGGTTAGCAGATAAAATTATCTTTTCCATTGATAGAGATACAGACAGTTATTTAGCTGTCTGTAGTGTCCAAGACACCAACAATTAAAAGTCTTATATTGTAACTACAATGACCCTGTGTACTTCTAATCTCATGGTGAGATTTTTTATGTTGCGTTTTGCTTAATCTAATGAATATTCCTACCATCAAGAGCGATCAAGTTAAATCTCGAATTTCCCCTTGGTTAATCAATGTTGCTTATCCTTTGGGATCAAAAATAGTGTTGCCCTTATATTTTGGACCTTTGGTTATAAATGGACAAGAAAATGTCCCCAAAACCGGGCCAGTTCTTCTTGCACCCACCCATCGCTCTCGCTGGGATGCCCTGATCATACCCTATGCAGTGGGTAGAATAGTCAGTGGTCGAGATGTAAGGTTTATGGTTACCTCCAGCGAAATGACAGGTATTCAAGGGTGGTTTATTCGACGGATGGGGGGGTTTCCAGTAGATGTTAAACGGCCAGGAGCCAGCAGTTTAGAGCATAGCGTAGAAGTTCTCAAACAGGGAGAAATGTTAGTTATCTTTCCAGAAGGAGGAATTTTCCGAGATAGAGAAGTTCATCCCCTCAAGCGAGGTGTGGCACGTATTGCATTAGAAGTAGAAGCTCAACAACCTGGTTGCGAGATGAAAATATTACCAGTTGCGATCGAATACAGTCAGCCCTTCCCCAGTTGGGGAACCAGTGTTACTGTTAATATTGGTTCTCCTCTCCATGCCGCAAGTTATGACATAGCCTCCCTTAAAAGCAGTTCCAAAAAGCTAACCCAGGATTTAGAATCTCATCTGAAAGGGATATTTCAAGGTAAACTTAAGCAGACACTCACTCGAAAATAATACTATTGCTTTAACGAGTAGTTACCAATGAATCAATCTTTAGTTCCTGTCCCTTCTGGCATTTTTCAAGTTTTGGATAATCCTATTAACCAAAATAGTGCTGATGAGCGTCCTTTAAAATTTTCTTTGGTCTTACCCACCTATAAAGAAGCGGGTAATATTCAAGATATAGTCAAAATTTTAACCGATTTACTAGATAAATCCATTGCCGGGGACTACGAACTGATTGTTGTTGACGATAATAGTCCCGATAATACTTGGAAATTAGCCTTAGAATTGACCTCAGAATATCCCCAACTGCGAGTCATGTGTCGCACCGAGGAAAAAGGTCTATCCACCGCCGTGATTCGAGGATGGCAAGTGGCCAGGGGAGAGATTCTGGGAGTGATAGATGCGGACTTACAACACCCTCCAGAAGTTCTCCAACAGCTTTTAGGCAAAATGGATAGAGGGGCCGATCTAGCTGTGGCGAGTCGCCATGTGGAAGGGGGTGGGGTTAGCGAATGGAGTATCATACGTCGGTTTTTGTCCCGTGGCGCACAAGTGTTGGGTTTGATGATTCTCCCAGAAGTAATTGGTCGTCTTTCGGACCCCATGAGCGGTTATTTTATGGTGCGTCGCAGTGCGATCGCTGGCAAACCCCTAAGTCCGGTGGGTTACAAAATTTTGATAGAAGTCACTGCTAGGGGTAAGATTCAGTGGTTAGGGGAAGCCGGATATGTGTTCCGAGAACGTCACGCCGGAGAAAGTAAGGTAACTTGGAAGCAATATATTGAGTATTTACAGCATCTTATACGACTTCGTTTATCCTTATCTGCTAGGTTTATCCAGTTTTGTTTAGTTGGGTTTAGTGGACTTTTTGTGGATCTTGTGGTCTTTTCTTTACTTCGGAAAGGCTTACAATTAGGTCTAACCCGCAGTACCATTCTCTCGGCAGAGGTAGCGATTATTAATAATTTTCTCTGGAACGATTTATGGACATTTCGGGACATTTCCAGTCGCCAGCCAGGGAAACGTCAACGACTAAAAAGATTCATTAAGTTTAATTTTGTCTGTCTTGCTGGTGTCATCTTACAAACATTATTAGTTAATACTTTTTTTGCTATTTTCCAAAGGCTACAGTTAGATGAAATGGTGGCAAGTATAACAGAAAATGTTTTTTTAAGAGAAGTTATTGCTAGTGATATTTTAGCGAAATTAATTGCCATTGCCATAGTAACTTTTTGGAATTTTTGGTTGAATAGTAAGTTAAGTTGGCGGGTGACAGAAGTTGAGCGATAGTTTCCCTAATTATTTATTTAGTACCAGCAAAGTATTTTCTAGTTTCGATAAAACTTTCTCAACTAAACCCGATGAGGTAATGTCAAACCACTCGATCTCTGGATAAGCACGAAACCAGGTTCTTTGCCGTTTGGCAAACTGGCAAGTATGGGAAACAATCTCTTTTTCTGCTTCGATTAAAGATAGTTTTCCTTGCAGATAATCAACAATTTCTGCATATCCTAATGTTTTCAATAAGGGTAAATCCCAACCATATTTTTTTACCAACGTTTCTACTTCTTCAATTAAACCTAGATCGAGCATTTTTTTCGTTCTTTGTACAATTCTTGTCTTTAATTTTTCAGCAGAACAATCTAAACCAATCTGTATAATAGGATAAGTAGGTGGATTTTCTCCTTGTTGTTTAGAGATAGGAACACCAGTAACGTAAAAAACTTCTAAAGCACGCAAGGTTCTTACTTGATCATTGGGGTGAATTTTTTCAATTGCTACGGGATCGACTTGTTGTAAAATTTGATAACATTGTTCTTGTCCTAAACTTTGTAACTGTAATCTTAATTGGGGTTGTGGGGAAACTCTAGGAATTTTTAATCCTTTCACAACAGATTTAATATACAGTCCACTTCCTCCTACTAAAAGAGGAAATTTAGTGATGTTTTTATTGATTAAACTTTCTGCTTTTTCTTGATATTCCGCTAAAGTTAATGTATCTCTTGGATCGCAAATATCTATTAAATAATGGTGAATTAAAGCTTGTTCTGTAGGAGTTGATTTCGCTGTTCCAATATTAAACTCTCGATAAACTTGACGAGAGTCTGCACTAATAATGATCGAATTAATAGCTTGGGCAATTTCTAAAGCTAAGGCTGTTTTACCTGTTGCGGTTGCTCCACAAACCACGATTAAGCCTCTTGACATAATGACAAATATTAGCAATTTTTTTCATCATAACAAAATTTTGATTCAATATTAAAATATATAACAAAGTTTAAAGGTAGACTTGAACCTTCTGTACTTTGTCGTTTATAGTTATGATGCTATCTTGAAGTTATAAAAGATCCTGGTTAAAAAATAACCTATCACCAATAACTCAAGAAAATACTGTCTTATGAAAAAACTGAACAGGGATAAAATAAAGAACAGATAGAATTCTTTAAAAAGATGATGTCTCCTTGAATTTTATTTTTTTTCACTGTTAAGACGTTCCCTATACTTTAAAATCAAGAAACATTAGAGATTATTAATTCAATCAATTTAGTATCAATTGTGTTTAATCTCATTCTATTTGATTTCTTCTCAAACTTTTAAGCCTCTGTTGGTTAAGTGATGAAATCTTATAGGAGTTTTTATGTTCTTAGTGAAAAATACAATAGGAAAAATTGTTATCACTCTTATTGTAGTAATCTTACTATTGGTAGGAGGTACTAATTATTTTATTTGGTACAATTTTAAGAGAGAAGTTCCTACTGTCTACAAATCAGCAGAAGACCATTTCAAATACGGTTCTATCAATTCTGGCGGGGTTCCTTTCTTTATTTGGGAAGTCCTACCAGATTTATTCGCAGAATATTTACCAGAACCTGGAGGCTATAAATCCCTGGGTTTTATATGGGAAGAAGGACAAGAAATGCCCGTTGGTGTTTCCAAAAGTGTTGTTGGTTTTCCCCAGGGCTATTTCATTCTGAAAAGTTCCAAAATATGCTTTAGGGAATGACCACA
>NZ_JARVCN010000225.1:0-33357 GCF_038442745.1 Crocosphaera sp. Alani8 | reverse complement strand
CTTTGTCCCCTAACTTTCGGCGAGTCCCCCCAGACTTTTTGAGAAGCTTCATTATACTTCTTATTTGTCTCAATCTTATTTGAATTAACTATACCTCCCGTTGTGAAAACGGGAGATGTTTAGTGTTGTTTTAAATCTCTTGAGGGTTGACGGGGAAATAGAATTCAATTCCTTGATCGATTAGATGCTGATTATTAGCTAAAATTTCTTTTTTAAAGTTCCAAGCCAACACATAATAAATATCAGGAAGTTGAGTTAATTCTTTTTCAATCACAATAGGAATGTGCATTCCAGGGGAATAAAGTTCCCGTCGCAGTTCGTTTTTTTCCACCAAATAATCTAAGTATTGTGTTCCCACACCAAAGTAATTTAACATGGTATTCCCCTTAACTGGTGCGCCAAAACCCCAAACAGTTTTATTGTCTTTTTTTGCTTTATCTAAATAAGCTAAATTATCAGTTTTCATCTGTTCGATACGCTTAGCAAAATCTAAATAAGTAGAGAATTGGTTACTTTTTTCTTCTAATTCTGCTTGACGCATTTTTTCGAGGCGATCGCTTGCTACTTTCTGTCCTTGATGAGTAACAAAACCAATAATTGATCCGCCGTGAATGGGAGATAAATAGGCATCGAACATGGATAAACCGTGACGATTTAATAACACTTCAATGGTGTTAAGGTTATAGTATAAAAGATGTTCGTGATAAATTTGATCGAAGGCTAAATTATCAACAATGCGCTTCATATAAAGGAATTGTACGACAAAAACACCATTATCCTTTAATGCTTCTCTAATCCCTTCTGTGACGGAATGGAGTTCTTCTAAATGGAAAAACACCCCGGCTGCGTTGATCGCATCAAATTTACGTCCTAGACTTTCTACCACATCTAAATTGAAGAAATCATTGACGGTAGGAACTCCTGCATCTTGGGCTATTTTGGCCGTAGTTTTTGATGATTCTACACCCAAAACATCGTACCCTAGTGCTTGAAAATGTTTCAGTTGTGTCCCATCGTTAGAACCGATGTCTAAAACTGACTTATTGGGGGTATCTTTAAAGAAGCGATCGTCCACTTCGTGAGCAACATTTTTGAAGTGTTGACTAAGAGATTTGGTTACTCCGGAAAGATAGGTATGATCCCCGAACATAATCTCTTTTTTAACTGTATAATCTAGCTGAACTGTACCACAATCCTGACAGTACAAAACTCGCAAGGGATAAAAAGGTTCTTTCCCAACTTGTTCTGGTTTTAAGAAATTATTACACCAAGGTTGATGTCCTAAATCAATAGCTAATTCTAAATTCGTTGAATCACAAACGCGACAAATAGTATTCAAGGTTAATGTTCTCTCCTGGGTGATGGAATATGTATTCAAGTATTAAACCATTTATGTAGATTTTTTTTTAGCATAAGTTATTTTTTTTAAGTCATGAACATAATTTTTATCAGATTTGGTTTTTGAAAAATTAAAAATCGGTAACTTATGGTTTGAAAAATTAATGATTAATTTCTTGTATATTGTTTTGTTTTTTCTAGACCAGATTCAATGAAATTATCGGAACAATTTATAGTTAAAATTATTTTCTAACTACTATTTTTTATGGTTGGGAATAGCATAGAGTGTGTGTTCTTCCATTGTTATATGATAACCTAAAGATTGTAAGAAAGGTTCTATTTCAACTAGGGAAGATTTTCCTGTTTTAACATCGGCATGAATATCGATACAGAGGTAAGGTAAATATTTTTCTAGGGTTTGTTTAGCCCCTTGTAAAGCATAGAATTCAAATCCTTCTATGTCCATTTTTATAGCTGATGGTTCCAGAGCATTTTCTGTTACATATTCGTCCAAAGTTGTCACCGAAACTTCGTAGGTTATGAATTTTTTGTTTGGCTCAAAATCATTATCTGATGCTAGTGTAGATGTGTCTGAAGCCCAAGAAGAGTCGTTATCTTGACTATATTCGATAAATTTTTCCACCCCAGGGCGATCGGAAATAGCCTGGGGAACTAAAGTAATATTGGAAAGGTTATTAAGGTTTAAAATTTTTTGTAAAATGTCTTGAGTATTTTTGGCAGGTTCAAAGGCATAAACATGACCTTTTTTGCCAACTGCTTTAGCTATGGGAAAACTAATTACTCCAAAAGCAGCCCCAACATCTAGTACAGTATCTCCATAGTTTAGATAGGAAGTTAACCACTTAGCGCAATGATTTTCAACAGAAAAATTGAGTTTTTGTTCTGCATTAGGGGATACACAATGTCGATAAACCTGTAACGGTTCAATAGGAGTTAAAAGTTCAACTCCATTGATACAACATTCTACAATACTTCCGGATTTAATCTGACTGAGTAATTCTTTAACTAACTCCCTTTTTTGATCTTTTAAAACTTGATCAAGGGCAGCTAAAATATCAATAATTCCTAAGATTCTGCGTAGTTTATTAATTAGATAATCTTTAATTGCCATAGTTGAGGTAATTTGCCTATATGGGAAAGTTTAGCTAAAGGTTCAATTATAAGACTCTTATTCCTATG
Source organism: Crocosphaera sp. Alani8 (assembly GCF_038442745.1). Classification (NCBI taxonomy): domain Bacteria; kingdom Bacillati; phylum Cyanobacteriota; class Cyanophyceae; order Chroococcales; family Aphanothecaceae; genus Crocosphaera; species Crocosphaera sp. Alani8. The sequence continues at coordinate 30,819 of NZ_JARVCN010000225.1, read as the reverse complement.
TTGTAAGTTCCTGAGAAACCTTTTAGGGTAGGTTAACACAGGTATTAACTCTCTACAAGTAGGTTATTTCGGTACTTTTGTACTTTAATTTTATGGATATCGTATCATATTTTTTTGACAAAAGACTTAACTTGTGGTAAGAATGATCCCTAGTATTCAAAATACACTAATCTTCGGTAATCAAAATTTTATGAGGTTTAAATGTTTCAGTTTTAAGCAATTTGATAGACAGTTAGCATTCGTATTTTTAATAATTGTTTATTATATTATTGGTATTTATTTGATCAGTCAAACCTCTATTACTTCAGATGAGTCTGCTTATATTGGTGCTGCTTACGCTTATACTCAAGGGTTAGGATTAAATCAAGAACATCCTCTATTTTTTAAGTTAATTAATTCTCTAATTATTAGTGTATTTTATCCTGAATACAATCTTACAGTCCCTAGTATTAATATTGTTAGTGGGCAGGAAAGTATCGAAGCCCGTTTAGCGGCTTTTAATCTAGGTTATAATCTTTTGATGGAGAATCCCGAGACTTTTCATAAACTATTATTTGATTTACGGTTACCTTATTTATTTTTCAACTCTTTCATTTTTATCTGGTTATATTTATATACTTTTATATTTAAGAAATTACCGTTTAAAATTTCCATAGTTTTCCTTATTTTATATATTTTTTCCCCAAGTTTTTATAGTCATAACTTTTTAATTGCTTTCGATGTGAGTGTCAGTGTGTATGCTGTACTATCAATACTGACTTTGATGGCTATTTATCAGACAACTATTGATGGTAATCAGAAATTTTTGGAGACTCACTTTTTCATTTTTACTCTTTGCTTGTTTGTAGCACTTAATGCCAAGTTTAGTAATTTAATTTTACTCCCTATCACATTATTGACTTACTCTTTGATCAGCTTTTACTTATTCAAACAAAAGAAAATAAGCAGTCTAATTAGATTCTTAACATTAAGCATATTAAGCCTAGCTGTACAGGTAGTTTTAACTATTTTAATGTATCGTTGGGCATTTGGTAATTTACTCAATAAATCGATTATCAATAATTTTGGGGCTTATATTGACGGAATAAAGATGAATTTGAGTACAGCAGGAGGAATCAGAGAACCATTTTGGAATGGGCAATTTGTTCCTATAATTTCTTTGGAATATTTAGCTAAAATTTTTTGGTTTAAAGAAAATCCTGGTCTATTTATAATAGGACTATTTCTGATATTGATAACAGTCTATAAAATAGTTTCTGAGAAACAGGCAATCAAAAATTATATCAATAAACAAAACCTTCCTTTAATTATTTTAGCCACTGCTTATCCTCTGATTTATTTTTGGTTGATTCACGATAGCCGCAATATTATTGGTTATCGATATTTTTATCCTATTATTTTATTTGTTTATCTTTTAATCGCTAGTTTAACAGTCGTTTTGAAACATAAATGGCAAAAATACGTCTTAATATGTTCATTAACCCTTTATGTTTACTTAGGAATAGTAGGAATTTCTCAATCTTTGAGCTATGTTAACCCACTTTGGAGTCAAGAAAAATGGAAATTAACCGATGATTCAACCATTAATTGGGGACAAGAAACCGAACAAGCAGTAAAATATCTCCTAAACAACAACTTGTTGCCGAAGGATAATAACAATGCCATTACTTATCAACTTTTTGGTGTTAACATCGGTTTTGTCCAATACCTAGATTTACTAAGTAAAATACAAAGCTATTCTATTAATATTGAATCCTATTATGCCCCACCTAGATTCAATCCAGAAACAGAAATAATTGCCCAACTACCTTATCAGTATTTACTCATCGATAGCACTGTCAAACAAAAAATTTATGCTCACAAAGAAACCAACCCTATTGCTTCTGAAAATTGGAATTTTCTAATCAACATTCAACCAATTTACTCTCGAAACGATATTATTTTTGTTTATAAAATCAGCTAAATTTATCAAACTATATGACACCAAAAGACATCATAAAATCATTCAACGAATGGCTATATAAGCACCGTATTGCAGTAGGAATTGCAATCTTATATAGTGTAATAGCCTTATCACTGATGGCCCCTATGGCCTCATCAAAAATCATCAATGGAAGCTTTAATGATACTGCTTCCCATGTTGGTTATATTGCTCAAGCAAGAACAGCAATTATTGAGGGGCAATTTCCCCTAAGAGTTGCACCGGCAGAAGGCAATGGTTGGCGTTATCCAGGGTTTCAATTTTACAGTCAACTACCCTATTTTATCGGTGGTTGGTTTTATAAATTAGTTACCCCAACTAATCCTTACAAAGCTTATAAATTAGTAATTATTATTGCTTTAACTATTGGCGGATTTTATATTTACCGCTTAGGCTTTAAACTAACAAAATCACGTATCGCATCAGTTTTGGGTGGTATTACCTATATTTCTGCTCCTTATTTTTTGAACAATATTCATGCTAGAGGAGCCTTTACAGAAGCCATTGCCCAAGGTATTTTGCCCGTGGTTATATACTACGTCATACAATGCTACCTAACGGGAAAACGAAGTTATTTAATACTCAGTGCTATCAGTTGGTTCTGTTTAGCAGTTACCCATATCATCACCTTTGTTTACGGAACTTTATTTATTGCTCTTTTAGCTCTAGTTGTTGTTATTAAAACCCGAAAAACAGACTTTAGATTCACCCGTTTAATTCCGCCGCTTCAAGGATACGGTTTAGGATGGTTATTGGGATTTTATTTTCTAGCACCAGTTGTCTTTATTTCTCCCTACCTTTCCATCCGTAAACAAATCAACGTTATTAACCCTTTTGACACCAATAATTACACACCCATTGCCAACTTATTATCTCCCACCTCCTTACCCCCCGAACCCTCACAAACCGGTTTAGCCGCTACTTACGGTTTACATCCGGCGGTAGGGTGGATTTTATTAGCAGCTTGGGGCGTAACCATTTACTATCATTATTTTTCCCCCTCTTTGCCCCCCAAATTACAACAAACTCGCCCCTATATGTTAGGTTTACTGTGGGTTTTTGGGGTTGCTTTGTTTTTAACCTGGAGTCCCATAGATATTTGGAGTATTTTACCCCGTCAACTGTGGGTTACTCAGTTTACTTTCCGCTTTCTTACCCATGTAATGTGGGCTGGAGGATTGTTAACCGCTTATGCTACGGTGTTAATCTTTCGCAGAAGACTCGATCGCCGTCATTTAGTTATTGGTATCCTAGTTATTGTCTTAGCTAGTCGCCCTTGGCTTCCTCCAGCCAAAGGAACCCTAACCGTTGATCAATTAAAGCAAGAACCCCTATTTAGATACTCCGGTGCATTGGACTATCTCTACCGTCCCCCCATCCGAACTTTATACGGTAAAGCAGAACTACCCCTTCTACATCCCGGCTGGATTCCTGGGTATGGTACTTGGAACACCTTTGTTAATCATCCCCTACTATTAGAAGCGGAATTACGCTATCCTGCTTGGGAAGATGGAGAAAACCCTGTCCTTTTCATAGAAGGAGAAGTACCCCTAGAAAATATCGCCGATACTGCTACCTTAGAGGTTCAAATTGATGGCAAAGTTGTGGGTGCTTTTCCCCTCGTTTCCCGAGAATTAAAAGGTGAGGTTCCTTTTCCATCTCTCCCTGAAGAAAGCAAGGATTTTGGCTTAAAATTCGTGGTTCAAGGGGGAACTCGGGACGGCAAACCCTTAAATATTCGAGTTAAGGAACTGTTCTTAGACGGAATGTTACCCAAACATACTCTAATTCCTGTCAAGGAAACAGAAGATAACTGCCAGCAACAAGGAGTTAGTACGGTTTGTGAGATTACTGTCTCAGAAGACGCAAACATTGTCCAGTTACCGGTCTTATATTATCCCGATATGTTGAAAGTTTGGGTCAATGATCAGCGATTTTACAAAATTTCTGCGGTTCATTATCGAGACTATAATTTAACTGGAGTAGATCTCAAACCAGGAACCTACACTATTCGCTCTACATTTCATGGTTTAGCCTGGGCTAACTGGATTAGTAGTTTAGCTTGGTTAGGATTGATTGGTTTAATAATTTTGCACAATTTTAGCCGTTCTAAAAATTAATTTTTCCTCGTCTCCGAACTCTACTAGTCACGAGTTTGTTTAAACTCTCCACAGTTATTCAAGGGAAATTATGCTCACCTCCCCTAAAACCTTTCCTGTTTTTGGTTTACCAGTTCATTTATCCAATAACTACACCCATTGGCTACTACAATGTCTCGAAGAAGGTCAAGGGATTCATGTAGTCACTATCAACGCAGAAATGGCCATGCTGGCTGAAAAAGACCCTCTGATAAGTCAAATTATCAAAGAAGCGGATTTAGTTATTCCTGATGGAGCCGGTGTGGTTATTTATCTAAAAATGAGGGGACAACAACAGCAACGGTGTCCCGGAATTGAATTATCCCAATCTTTAATCGAAGCGTTGGCTAATCAAAGTCAAGAAAATGTCATCGCTTTTTATGGGGGGAAACCTGGGGTAACAGAAGCTGCCGCTACCCAATGGCGAAGCAAACTCCCTCAAATTAACATTATTACCTCTCACGGTTATCTCTCCCCAGAAGAACAAGAAACCTGGAAAAATACCTTAAAAGTACAACAACCCCGCTTAATTTTCGTGGGGTTGGGAGTTCCTCGCCAAGAGGTATGGATTCGTGAAAATAGACAATTATGCCCCCAGTCCATTTGGGTAGGAGTTGGGGGCAGTTTCGATATTTGGTCAGGTACAAAAAGTCGCGCACCAGGTTGGTTACGAAACAATAACCTAGAATGGTTATATCGTCTTTATCAAGAACCTTGGCGTTGGCGGAGAATGTTGGTGTTACCCCAATTTTTTCTTAAATCCTTTTTTTACGGTTCTTAGTGGTTTAAGCTGAGGATTTGAGTGTCTAATAGGGGCTTTTCTCCAATGCTAGGATCTAATCTCACTGATTGCAGTAACTGTCTCAGTTCTTGAGATGCTTGATAATCTTGGGGTTGCGATCGCTTAATTGTGGCTAAAGCGTCTAGTTTTTCGTGCCAAAGATCGTGAGTTTCATAAAGTTGGATTCTCTGTTCCGATGTAGCGGTTGCCAGTTGTTGTTGTTGATTAGAATCGAGAACAACTGGTTGAAGTAACCCTTCGACTACAATATCATCGGCTCGATCGCCTTGGTTACAAATTACCGATAAATACCAATGGTAACTACTATTGGGGTTAGTGGTAGAAACATCAGGAACTGCACCCAATTTTAAGCCCATAATTCCCGCCCTTCCTTTACCAGAGAAGGTTTGTTTTTCGATTAACTCATCTTGGGGACCGCGTAAAACGAATTCTATCTCTATGTTGGCTGCAATAGCTGGTACAGAAAAGTATAAAGTGGGGGAAGACGTTGTGGTTTTACCTTGGAGATTTTCAGGAATTAAAGCAACCAATTCTTGAGGATTAAAGTTACACTGGCTATCATTGCGACTGGCTGCTGGTTTGCGTCTTTGTGGTGCTTGAACAATTTCTTCATTCTCATTGTTCTCATCATCTTTACTATCTTGAGGCGTAGTTAGACTCCGACTTGCACCCCCTTTACGTCGGTCAGGAATACTACCTACGATGGATTCTTCTTCTTCGTTACTATTGCCATCGTTATTTGTATTTGTGGTTTGGGTAAGCCCTATATTAGGAAAAGATAGTAAAGCGAGGGTAACTAAAGTCATTACCCTTGTGGTGATTTTAATAGATTTCTGATTAAGCATGACTTTAATGTCCTTATTAATTACTATAGTTGCTGACAATTTCTGAAATAATTGGGTGCTAACACTAATCCTTCGACATTAGATGTAATAATTAACTTAATATCTTCAATTCACTCCTGCCATAATCTTACTCTCTACCGTTGTTTTTCGTCCAGCTTTTTACCTGAACTGTGATTACAATCACACCGCCTTTTCCAATTAACCGTACCCTTTCATAAGCACGAGAAAGTATTTCTGGGCAATCTATCGCTTTATTTGTTTACTTATTCATCAAAACTGTAGTGTTTAGTAAGTTATATCGAGTAATTCGTTCTTTTCTCGTTAACAATAATAAAGAGTTGTCTTCTCAAGAAACTAGGGATATTCCTGTTAATCTGGGTAACAATCGACTTAACAAATGGCATCAACATCAGTTTATGCCTTGGTATTCTATCCTCCTTTCAACTCTTTTAGTGGCTGTAGGAATTATTGCTGTCAGACAAACAGGAAAGTTACAATTTTTGGAATTAGTTGCTTATGACCAAATGGTGAGACTAAGTTCGCGGGAAAGTTCTGATCCTCGTTTGTTAATTGTTGGGGTTGACGAAGCAGATATTAAAGAACAAAATCAATGGCCTTTATCTGATGAAGTAATAGCCAAACTTTTGAATCAATTACAACGTTATAGTCCTCAAGTAATTGGTCTTGATATTTATCGAGATATCCCTCAATCTCCAGGAACCGATGCTTTGAAACAAGCTCTAGAAAAAGATAATATTATTGTTGTCAAACAACTTCCTACCCATAAAGACGATCCTGGGATTCGTCCCCCTGAGAATGTTCCTAAAAATAGAGTGGGATTTAGTGATTTACCTATCGATACTGATAATGTAGTACGTCGAACTTTTTTGTATGTGGAATCTCCTTCAGGAAAACTAAAAGAATATTCTTTTGCTTTGCAAATTGTACGGAAGTATTTGAATAATGAGCAGAATCAATTTCTAACAGTTAGCTCTAACTCCCTAGAAATAAACTCACAAAAGCTTCCTCGACTGAAAAATAATTCTGGAGGTTATATTCTTCCTGAATCTGAGGCATTTGGTTGGCAAATATTAATCAAATATCCCTCCAAAAAAATTGCCCAAGTAATCTCTTTACAAGATATTTTAAACGGTAATTTTGACGAAAATTTAGTAAAAGATAAAATTGTTTTAGTTGGGGTAACAAGCATCGCAGAAAAAGATACTTTTCCAACTCCCTATAGTGCCACAGAAACAGATAATTTTGAAATGCCTGGGGTAGAAATCCACGGACAAATTATCAGTCAACTTTTAAGGACAATTACCCGAGGAGAAAGAGCTTTTTGGTTTTTACCCGAAGCCATAGAATTGCTCTGGATTGTGTTCTGGTCTTTGTTAGGATGGGTAGTGGTTTGGCGATCGCAAAGTATCTGGATATTAGGACGGAATGTCATCTTATTAGTGGCAGGATTATGGGGCATTTGTTTCTTTCTATTTATCCAGTCAGGTTGGGTTCCTTTTGTTCCATCTCTACTCAGTTTTTTGATATCAGGAACCTGTATTTTGGCTTATAAAACCGTTTATCAAGCCTATCACGATCCCCTAACCGGACTCGCTAACAGACGAGCTTTAGAAAGGCAATTACAACGACTGAATCAGAAAAAAAAGTCCCAATCATCAGAATTAGTGGCGGTTCTATTTATTGATATTAATCGCTTTAAAACCATTAATGATGGTTTATCTCATCAAGCTGGAGATCATTTATTAATAAGTATCTCCCAACGTCTGCAACAACAACTAAAGCAGTTTCAGTGTAATTCTCAAGATCATTTAGGACGAGTTGGAGGGGATGAGTTTGCCATCTGGTTAAAATCCGTTAGGGATAAGCAAGAGGTAATGAAGTTTGCTGAAAAATTACAAAAAGTTTTAAATCAATCTCTATCTTGGCGAGGGCAAGAAATTTGTACTACTGTAACGGTGGGAATTTCTTTGGAGGAGATAGGGGAGAACTTTCACGGATCAGAGTTACTCCGTTATGCAGATATTGCTATGCACAGAGCAAAAGAAATCAACTCACCTCGTCCCAAAATTTTTGAACCAAAAATGGAAACCCAAGCAGGAAAACGTTGGCGTTTAGAACAGGATTTAGAATCGGCGTTGAAACACAAAGAATTTGAATTGTACTATCAACCCATATTTTCTCTGAAAACACAACAAATAGCCGGTTTTGAAGCTTTGGTTCGTTGGAATTCCAAAACTCGAGGGTTTGTTTCTCCGGGGGATTTTATTCCTGTGGCCGAAGAAACAGGATTAATTGTTTCTTTGGGAGAATGGATTTTAGACAAAGCTTGTCGTCAGATTCGCGACTGGCACCATAAGTTTCCCCGAGATTCTGCTTTAATTATGAGTGTGAATCTATCTAGTCGTCAATTTTGCGAACCAAACTTAGTTGAGCAAATCAAGACTATTATTGATGCAACTGGTATTGAAGGGAATCGCTTAAAATTAGAAATCACCGAAAGTATGATGATGGATAATGTTGAAGAGTCCATCGGACTACTAAAGCGTCTCAAAGAGTTAGGATTACGCTTAAGTATTGACGATTTTGGGACTGGTTATTCGTCTTTAAGTTATTTACATCGTCTTCCTGTGGATACTTTAAAAGTGGATAAATCTTTTGTGGAACGTATGGAAGAGAAAGAAGATAGTCACAAGTACATTCAAATTGTACAAACGATTATTTCTTTAGGTCATAATTTGAATTTTGATGTGATTGCTGAGGGTATTGAAACGGAAAACCAGCAAAATATTTTAACAAAGCTAGAATGTGAATACGGTCAAGGTTATATATTTTCCCGTCCTCTTTCGAGTAAGGATGCAGAAGCTTTACTGGAAAGAGAAAATCTGTTTTAAGTCTGAATCGTTTCATAAATTAGTAGTTAAAGATGGGGAAAAGAAGGGTTGAGGCTGAATTATTAAGTAGATATTCTTAATGGTAAACCTTATAAAAATAGCATTAATTTGAGAGGGGGTTTTATTCTCTAGCTATGGTGAGAAGTAAGATTACTCATCACACACACTTTTGCTAATGCTTGCTCCTATTTTCAGCGAATCTTTGAAAGTAGAAAGGTTAACTATTCCCATCAAAGGGTTATCTACTTTCCTAGAAGGAACAAAAATTGTGCAACTTTCTGATTTGCATGATGACGGACTTTGTTTATCTCCCCACCTACTCAATCAAGCGATATCCTTAAGCAATGAAGAAAAACCAGACTTGGTGGTTTTAACTGGAGACTACATCACTCAAGAACCGGACACTATCTATAATTTAGCCCCTAAACTAAAACTATTGCAAAGTCGAGTGGGTACTTATGCTGTTTTGGGGAATCATGATGTTTTATATCCTAATGCTAAACCCATAGTCACAGAAGCTATGACACAAGCAGGAATTAAGGTTCTCTGGAATGAAATTGTTAGTCCGTTAGGAGATAATCTACCTATTGTGGGGTTAGCAGATTATTGGTCTAGAGAGTTTAATCCTGAACCTACCATGTCTCGACTTTCTGACTCTAAGCCTTGTTTAGTTCTATCTCATAATCCCGACACTGCCACAATTCTACAACGGTGGCGTGTGGATTTACAACTATCGGGTCATACCCACGGGGGTCAAATTATTATCCCTGGTTTTGGCCCTGGTTTAATGTTATTGCAACAAGTTCGTCAACACATACCCCCGAAATTACGGGAATGTATCCCCTATATTAACCATTGTTCAGCAATTCTCAAAAATTGGCAATGGCATCAAGGATGGCATCACATTCGAGGAAATCAACTTTATATTAATCGGGGTTTGGGAAGTTATTTTCCAGGGAGGTTTTTCTGTCCTCCAGAGTTAACAGTTATTACTTTAGCTTCTTATTGAATAGTCATAAAGTAGAGAGAAAAAACTCAATTCTGCTAGTCTTTTCTCTCTATTTTTTAGAGCAATTCTATAATCGTGTTAACTTTTTTGTGTACGAACTTTCTCGGTGTAATCTTTAGGTTTCCATTGACGAAATTGGTCTAAAATTAATTGACGTAAGTTGAGGGGTAAGTAAGACATTAATAAACCTAAATTGGTTCTTTTAGAGCCACCCAAAATCTTTTTGGATGAGTTTAAAAGTTTCCTTCCTTCTTTAGTTTGATCTTTTTCAATTAATCTTAATCCTAAGTCTTGTTGAGTTTGAGCTAGTTTTGTTTTTCTTTTTTCTTCTAAGTCTTGATCTGAAAATTGATAATTTTCTATACAATATAATTTTGCTTCTAAAAAATGTAAATTTTGTCCTAAGCTGGTTTGCCCTCCGTGGAAACGATATTCCATTAAATATTCTGGCAAAAAATACCCTACTTTCTCAATCAAAGCTAACCTAACCAATAAGTCAAAATCTTCACACCCATCTGCTTTCGGGTCCATATAATCTACTTCTTTTAAACAAGAATAACGGAATAAAGTTGAACCCACTTGTAAACTTTGATAGTAAAAAGTTTGCCAATCTAAATCATTAATTATCCCTTCCTTTAGTTTATCTTTTCCCCAACGAATTGCATTTTCTCGTGTAGCTGATTCTACTTTTTTACTATTTTTATCAATTATCCAATGATTGGTACAAACAAAATCAACTTCGGGTTTGTTTTCCAAGACATTAACTGTTTGCTCTAAGAACTCTGGGGTTAAGGCATCGTCGTCATCAAATTTAATAAAATAATTCCCTTGGGATGCTTCAAAACCGGATCGCATATTACGACTTCTTCCTATATTTTTCTCATGACGAATATAACGAATTCTACTGTCTTGAAATCCTGCTACAACCTCGGGTGTATTATCAGGGGAACCGTCATCACAAATAATTAATTCAAAGTCGGAATAGGTTTGATTAAGAACACTATTGACGGCATAAGTCAAGTAGTGCGAACGGTTATAGGTGGGAATACAAACACTTACTTTAGCCATAATTCTTAGGAGATTGTTCGCTTAATTTTTCCCATGATTCCTTGTAGTTTTCTGGTTGCTTTTTTAAGGGAACTAGGAGGGACTAATTTACTTGGTTTTTGGTCAGGATTTTTTAGGAAACGGTAGTGTAGGAAGATGTCTTTGTAGTTGATATTAGCGTCTTCTCCCTGACATAAACGAGCAAAATCCGATGAAGAATAATTCATATAATGAATGCGATGAATCGGTTTTAATCCTTGCTCATTGTAAAGCACATTATCAATGTTGATAAAAGGATCAGCATCGGCACAATTTCCTGTTCTATCTTGTCCATCTGGACTTTGAGTAAAATTATAAATGGGTCTTTCGCTACGTAAAGTAAGATAATTGTAGAGAAAAACATCATCCCACCAACCAATTCGATTAATCCATTCTACCTCTCTTTTCTTGATTAATCTTTCTTCTAATTCTGCTAATTCTTGAGGAGGAAATAGTCCTTGCTTAGAAGCGAAAAAACTAGCGTCGTGAATCTTCGGCCTCACTTGTTCCTCTGTATAACAACCACTGGCCTCTATAATAGGAATATTTAGAGCTGCGTTTTCCGTTGGTTTACGATGTTCCCAATCATCAAAAACAAAATCATAGTCTGTTAATTTTGTAAACACATCTTCAACGGATTTCATCGCTAAATTGTCAGCTTCGTAAAAAACAAAGTTATCAAATTCACCATCAAAAGCCACTAATTTCCGATGTAAATGACCTTTATACCATTTAGGACGACTTGCCTTACTTTCCTGATTTCTGGGATGAGCTTCCCAAACTTTATCGGCGAAATTTTCCCATCTGTCAATTGATTCTTGATTGTCAAATAAACTCAAATTCTGTCTATTTTTAATTTCACTTTTGACTTTATCTAAACGATCATCGTAAGGAATAATACAGATGGGAAGTGAAGAACTAACATGAGTTTCAATGCTATTGAGTAAGGCTATTAGCTGATCATAAACTACATCGTTGGCTAGGGTATAAATTCCTTGAGATACCATAATTTTTCCTCGAATGTTTATGGTTGATTAATCAATAATTTACCAATTTGATACACTTCAAACCCAATAAACAGAAATAAAATCGCTGTTACCAATTTATTGAGCCAAGGAATGTTACCTTTTCCAAAGAAAGATGCTACAAATTTGGCAATAACAATACCAATAGCCAGGAAAATTAAAACTTTACCTACGTTCATCATTTCTTTACCTCTAATTAACTTTTGTGTCAACAACAAAAATGTTACTGTAAGCTAAAATCATCGATTACTAAGAAAAGCTACCACTGGTCTAACTAGCCCTTTATGGGTTAGCACCGTCTAGGTATGCCTTCCCAAAATTAGTTCCCTGTAAGTTACTTTCAACCGCTCTTGTGTTACTTTAGCTTAGCATTAATTAAGCTAGTAATTTTTAGATTTTCCCCTTTTAAGTTATCCTCTCGTGTCATTTTAGACGAGGTTAGATACAGTGAGGAGCAACTGTCTTAACTATTCGGATTTTTACGATCGCCGACTTCTAGTAGAAGAAATGGGGGGCTGGATGGGATAATTCTTAAAAGTCGGTGTACTCACATCTTGCACTTTCGATAAAACTGGCTAGTTTGTAAGCGTTCAGCTATCAGCCATCAGCTGAAAAAGGTCAATCCATATCATCTACTCTGAGTAAGATTAAACGAATGCTGAACCCTAACTGCTGAGTGCTTACTAATTTGAGTTTTTCTATACTGGTGCAAGATATCGGTATACCTAGCCATATTTCCCCCAAGTTACCCGAGGATTTACTCCTTGCCAAAATAGGCTTCTAGGGCTTGTTCTACAATCTGATTCATGGGTCGTTTTTCGTCCTGGGAGGCTTGTTTGAGACGGGCAAACATAGCATCAGGGACGCTAACTCGATGTTGATTTTTACGAATGCGACGGGGTTTTGGTGGGGTGTAACTGTCTGAGAAGGTTCTCAAGGCATCAAAACCCACTCTTTGACAAAATTGCCCAAAACTCTCTTGATCTTTTTGTTCTTGCTTGAAATAAACAAATAAGGGTTCTAAAAAGCTTTCGAGATCTGGGTCCGGTAATTTCTGGATATAGGGTTCAGCCAGTTGGGTTTGGTTAGCATCTCCCCCTAACCATACTTGATACATTCCCGGTGCGCTGCCGACAAAGCCTAATTCGGCCATGTAGGGACGGGCGCAACCGTTGGGGCAGCCGGTCATTCTGATAACGATTTCTTCTCCTTCTAAACCCACGCGGGTCAAAACCCCTTGAATGCGCTCTAAAATACCTGGTAATGCCCGTTCTGATTCGGTTACAGCTAATCCGCAGGTGGGTAAAGCAGGACAAGCCATAGAATAACGGGTCAATGAGTCTATTTTTTGGGGATCGCTGACAATGCCGCAGTGGTCTAAAATGTTGTTGATACCCTGTTTATCCCCTGGGTCAATTTCATAGAGGATCACGTTATGATTAGCGGTTAGACGCAGAGGCAGGGCGTATTCTCTGGTAATCTTTTGCAGGGCAGTTTTGAGTCGAAAATCTCCCTCGTCTTTGATGCGACCATTTTCGATGGAAAGACCCAAAAATAGTTTACCGTCCCCTTGTTCGTGCCAACCGAGGAAATCTTTATATTGCCAAGGTGGAAGGGGTTTAAAGGGTTCTAGGGCTTTGCCTAGATACATTTCTACTTTTGTTCTAAATGTATCGATTCCCCAGTCTTCGATGAGGTATTTCATACGAGCGTGACGACGTTGAAAGCGATCGCCGTAGTCCCGTTGGGTGGCTAAAATGGCTTTCATTAAATCGAATACATCTTCTTTGGCTACATATCCCAGGGGATCGGCTAATCTGGGAAAGGTGGCCTCGTTGTTGTGGGTGCGCCCCATGCCCCCACCGGTCAGGACATTAAAGCCTAATAATTCCCCACTGTCGTCGGTGATCACCACTAAGCTGACATCGTGGGTGTAGAGATCGATGGAGTTATCTCCCGGAACAGTGACGCTACACTTGAATTTACGGGGCATATAATGTTGCCCATAAAGGGGTTCTTCCCCCTCTTCAAAGTTAGTGCCATTGAGATTTCGTTGACGGGCTGCGGTTACTTCTGGATCTTCTTCGACACTGATAGCTTTTTCCCCATCTAGCCAAATTTCGTAATAAGCGTTACTTTGGGGTCGCAAGAGATCGGCTATTTTATCGGCGTATTCCCAAGCATATCCGTAGTCAGGGCGATTTTTAAGGGGGGCGGGGGGTGCCATGACGTTACGGTTGATATCCCCACAAGCTCCCAGGGTTGACCCCATGCTCTTGACAATAGCGGCAATAGATGATTTTAGATTTTTCTTGAGGATACCGTGAATTTGTAGTCCTTGTCGGGTGGTAACTCGCAGGGTATTGTTTCCGTATTCGTCGCTGAGACGATCGATTGTTGAGTAGAGTTGCGCTGAAATAAACCCCCCAGGGTTTCGAGTTCGCAACATCATACGGTAGTCTTTTTCTTGTCCCTTGGCTCTTTTATCTCGATTATATTGTTGATAGGAACCGTGAAACTTGAGTATTTGAATAGCATCTTGACTAAAACGGTTAGTATCTTGTAATAACTCGGTTGCAAGAGGCTCTCTTAAAAAGTTGCTGTGTTCTTTAATGCTCTCTAGTTTGGAAACTTTTTGGGCAGGTGAAATGGGAGTTTTGACCATTGCAATAGATAATATATGCGGTACTAATCTGGCTTTTTTTTATATTCCTCAGTCAGATCATGAGTAGCTTTTTCTATTTTAACTGTTTTGAGGGTCTTTGACTCTTTAAAAAATGTGACAGGTATTTTATCTATAAGTATTGTTTCAGTCTTTTTTCTAATTAATTATTGTTGTCTCAGTCTTTTTTACCAAAAAACAAACTTTAATACCTATAAAATTTACATTTAAATAAATATTTAAAACTCATATTCTAGAAACTAATTTAACCCGAATCAAAAACTTATTAGTTATGGGTGCATTTCTTTTTTTCAGATTAGCTCCTTAATATACCTGGTAATGTGATATAACTATTAAGGTTGGGTTACAGAAAATTTTACCTTTTTTAACCCGTCTTTTGGATTCTTTAGGTAATTGTAAGTAATTACAAGCTAAAAACTCCTATAACTTATTCTCTTTTTGACACTTTGTACTATCGTTAAGTTATTCATGACAACATTGCTCACTCAGTCTCAACCGTCAGTTTCTCCTCCACTAGATGAGAATATTCGGTTAAGGGACATTATTAAAACCCTACCAAAAGAGGTCTTTGTTAAAAATCCTCGTAAAGCTTGGTTTACAGTTATCCTCACGGTTTCTATGGTCGCTTTAGGATGGGCTGCTTTGGCGGTTTCTCCCTGGTACTTGTTCCCTATTTTATGGGTATTTACAGGAACAGCAATGACAGGATTATTTGTCATTGGCCATGATTGTGGTCATCGTTCTTTTTCTAATCAAAATCGCATTAACGATTTTGTGGGTCATGCTATTTTTTTACCTCTGTTTTATCCCTTCCACGGTTGGCGTATTCTCCACAATCATCATCACAAGCATACTAATAAGTTAGATGTTGATAACGCTTGGGACCCCTTCATGCCAGAATTTTATGAAACTTTTTCTGCTTTTGAAAAGTGGGGATACCGGCAGTTAAGAGGTCGTTTGTGGTGGTTTGCTTCTGTGGTACATTGGGCTAAAATTCACTTCGACTGGACTAAATTTGAAGGAAAAGAACGGGAACAAATTCGCTTTTCTGCTTTGGTAGTAATTGTTGCTGCTGCGATTGTTTTCCCCATTGCCTTCGCTACACTAGGAGTCTGGGGTGTAATTAAATTTTGGTTATTACCTTGGTTGGTATTCCATTTTTGGATGAGTACCTTTACTATAGTTCATCACACTGTTCCTAACATTCCCTTTAAAAAAGAAGCAGACTGGAACGAAGCAGAAGCTCAATTATGTGGTACGGTTCACTGTGACTATCCTCGTTGGGTAGAGATTTTGTGTCATGATATCAACGTCCATATTCCCCACCATATTTCTACGGGAATACCTAGCTATAATTTAAGACTAGCTCATCAAAGTTTAAAAGAAAATTGGGGCAAATATTTGTGTGAATTAAGCTTCTCCTGGCCCCTAATGAACGACATTACATCTCAGTGTCATCTCTATCACCCCGAGACATACTATCAAAGTTTTCAAGCATATTATCAGAGTAAGAAATAATCTTTTCTCACCTCAGATACTTAATTTAAACGCTTTTTAAGAATCGTTGACCTTCGGCGATTCTTTTTTATTGTTAAGATATGATAAGCAAATTAAGAAAATACTCAAGTTCTAGTTAGCGTTCCCTATCCTCTCCCCAAAATATAGATTATTTGCTTTATGGCACTTTCAAGACTCCGACAACTGGCCAGGTATCTCCGTCCCCACAAGCGTAATGTTACTTTAGGAATGATTGCCTTATTTGTGGTAAATGGGTTGGGAGTCTATATTCCCCTTGTTATTAGAGACAGTGTGGATAATTTGAGACAATCATTTGCCTTTGAGGAAATACTAGGGGTTGTTATCCTCATAGTAATTTTAGCTTCTCTTTCCTGGGGAATTCGGATGTTGTCCCGTCTCTGGATTTTTGGCATCGGACGGGATGTGGAGTTCAACCTTAAACAAGGTATATTTGAGCATTTATTGACCCTAGAACCGGCTTATTTTGCTAGAAACACATCGGGAGACCTAATTAACCGTGCTACTAGCGACGTGGACAATATTCGTCGTTTGGTGGGGTTTGCCTTACTCAGTGTAGCGAACACAATTTTTGCCTACGGTTTAACCCTTCCTGCAATGTTGGCCATTAATGTACGTCTGAGTTTAATCGCTGTAGCGGTGTATCCGTTTATGTTAATTACTGTACAAATATTTAGCACAAAATTACAGCAAGAACAATTAGAAGTACAAGCAAAACTATCTGATATCAGTCAACTCATTCAAGAAGATATGAGTGGTATTGCTTTAATTAAAATTTATGCTCAAGAAGAAAATGAAAAACAGGCGTTTGCTGATAAGAATAGAGAGCTTCTTCGCTCAAACTTAAAACTAGCAAAAACTCGCAACTTTTTGTTCCCTTTAATCCAGGGACTGTCTTATATTAGTCTTTTATTACTGTTAGGGTTTGGTACTTCAGCTATTAATCAAGGTATCATCAGTATCGGGGATTTTGTCGCTTTGCTCATTTTAGTAGAAAGATTAGTTTTTCCTACTGCTTTACTAGGATTTACTATTACAGCTTATCAGCAAGGAGAAGTGAGTGTTGATCGAGTAGAAGCAATCTTTCAAGCAGAGTCAAAAATTCAAAACTCGGTTAATAGTATTTCTCCATCCCTAGCATCTATAGAAGGACAAATTACGGCACAAAATTTGACTTACACTTATCCAGGAGAGCAAAAACCAGCCCTGAAACACATTAATTTTGTTGTTGAACCAGGAGAAATTGTTGCTATTGTCGGTCCTATTGGTTCTGGAAAAACAACTTTAGCTAATAGTCTTCCTCATTTATTAGATATTGCTCCAGAACAACTTTTTATTGATAGTTATGACATAACACAATTAGATTTGAACACTTTACGGAAAGCTATAGCTTATGTTCCTCAAGATAGCTTTTTATTTAGTACCACTATCCTCAATAATCTGCGTTATGGTGACCCCCTGAAAGAACAATTTGAGGTAGAAACTACAGCTAAACAGGCGGAAATTCACAGCGAAATTTTAAATTTCCCTCAACAGTATGCAACCACAGTAGGGGAAAGAGGAATTACTTTATCCGGAGGGCAAAGACAACGTACTGCATTAGCAAGAGCATTATTAATGGATTCTTCCGTTTTAATATTGGACGATGCTTTATCTAGTGTGGACAATAAAACAGCTACTAATATCCTCAAAAGTCTTTCTCAAGGAAGACAAAAAACTATTATTTTCATCTCTCATCAACTTTCTGCCGCTGCCCAAACAGATCGCATTTTTGTGATGAATTATGGACAAATAGTACAGACAGGAACCCACGAACAATTAGTTAATCAATCTGGTCTTTATCAACGTTTATGGCAGCAACATCAACTAGAAGAAACTGTCGGTTAAACAGAAGTTAAGCTAACTTTTAAAACTTCTTTTTAAGTTTTGAAATACCATCACCCCTCCTGTTACTAACATCCAAATAACACCCAAACCATTAAAAAGTACATAAAAAGGTTCTAAAGTGTGTCCTAAATACTCTCCTTCGTGAATACTCATTAAAAAATGTACTTGATCCCTTGATAGTCCAAACCAGTCTTTAGAAAGACGATAAATTACTCCTGTAGACACAGTAATTACCAAAGGAAGCATTATAATAGGAGCTAGGTTACGATGCCATTTTCTGAACTGATTGATTAGTTTCATTACTTAATTAAAAAACTCAAATAATTTTAGGTGTATAGCACTATTGATTATCTGTTGAGGATGTTAGAGAAATTCTTGTAAACCTTTATTAGTGCCTTTTCTCAATTGTTGAGCAACGACACCATACTTAGGAGCAAAAATCATGGCAATGACAAATAATAATGTTAAGGAAACTACGATACTTCCTCCTGTGGAAACATCCAGATGATAGCTGATATAGGTTCCAAAAATACAGGAAAATACGCTACTGATCACCGAAATAATTAACATCTGATCAAAGCGATCACTCAATAAATAACCAATGGAACCAGGGGTTACTAACATGGAAATAACTAAAATAATGCCGGCTGTTTGTAAGGCAGCGACGATGGTTAAAGCTAACACAGAAAGCAGGGTATAATACATCATCTGAGTATTTAAACCAATAGCTTGAGCATGGTTAGGATCAAAACAAAACAAGAGTAAATCTTTCCGTCGTAATAAAATAACAACTAAAGTAAGAATTCCTGCCATTAAGGTTTGAATAATATCCCCTCGAGAAATACCTAAAACATTGCCAAAAAGAATATGAAACAAATCAATATTGCTAGGGATTTTTGTGACAATAACTAATCCAAAAGCAAAAAATCCTGTAAAAACAATACCAATGACTGCATCTTCTTTAAGTCTAGTATTAGACTTAATATAGCCAATGGCAACAGTTGCCCCAAAACCAAAAACAAAAGCCCCGATGGCAAAAGGTATATTCATAGCATAAGCGATCACTACCCCTGGTACAACTGCATGAGAAATAGCGTCCCCCATCAGTGACCAACCTTTGAGGGTAATGTAACAAGAAAGTACCGCACAAACTAAACCCACAAAGGCACTAACCCAGATAGCTTGTACTAAAAATCCGTATTGCAACGGTTCCGTAAACCAGTTCAAAATATTAGTTAAAATTGATATCTGCTGCATTCTAAACTATCTTCTATCCATTATCTGCTCAAAGTTAGCCACAGGTAAACCACCAAAAGTCACCTCTAGGTTTTCCTCTGTAAAGGTTTCTTCCGTAACTCCAGAGGCTAAAATAGTACCGTTAAGGAGAATGGTGCGATCGCAAAAGGTAGAAATGGACATTAGATCGTGAGTGGAAACTAGGATGGTATGGCCTTCTTCTCGCAGTTGTATCATCAGATCGATAATACGTTTTTCTGTCTTCACATCTACTCCGGTAAAGGGTTCATCTAGCAAAATGACTTTACCTTGTTGCGCTAGGGCCCTAGCTAAAAAAGCCCGTTTTTTCTGTCCTCCAGATAGTTCCCCGATCTGATGATGACGAAACTCCGTCATACCAACTCTTTCTAAGCTTTCCATCACCAGTCTTTTATCTTTAGCAGTGGGAATGCGTAATAGGTTCATGTAACCATAACGTCCCATCATTACCACATCAAACACACTGACAGGGAAGTCCCAATCTACTTCGTCTGCTTGGGGTACATAAGCCATCCACTGGCGTTTCTGGGCTTTTTTGACTGGAGATCCCCCCACCAAAACTTGCCCTTGACTGGGGGATAAAAACCCCATGATCGATCTAAACAAAGTGGACTTACCGGAACCATTGGGACCGACTAAAGCGGTAATGGAACCAGCTTCTACGGTACAACTGGCGTTATACAAGGCGAGTTTCGCGTTGTTGTAGGTAACACTAAGGTTATCTACCGTAATGTTCAGGGATGGGGTAGTTGTTGACATGATTTTAATTCTTAAATGGTTTGCATCAAAGAGAAACTATTGCGCTTTACTTCCAGCTAGTAAACCGTTGGAGATAACCCGCGCGTCGTATTCTAGTAAGTCTAGAAAGGTGGGGACTGGTCCTTCTTCGGTGGAAAGGGAGTCAACATAAAGGTTTCCCCCAAAGCGCGATCCAGTAGTTTTGGCTACTTGTTTTTGTCCTTCGTCGCTGACGGTACTTTCGCAAAAAATGGTAGGAACTTTGTTGGTTTTTACCTTATCAATCACAGTTTTGACTTGTTTGGGAGTAAACTGTTGTTCTGCATTAATGGGCCACATATAAATTTCTTTTAGATTGTAATCACGGGCTAAATAAGAGAATGCACCTTCACAACTAACTAAATATCTCTGATTTTCGGGTACTTTTTGCAGATCACTTTGTAATTCTTCATCAATGGCTTTCAACTTCTCGCTATAGGCAGCCGCATTAGCGTTGTAAGTATCTGCGTTGTCGGGATCGAGTTCTACAAAAGCTTTACGAATATTTTCTACATAAACTAAAGCATTCTTGGGAGACATCCAAGCGTGGGGGTTGGGTTTATCTGCGTAGGGACCTTCTGCAATAGGGATAGGTTCTATCCCTTCTGTCAACAATACTGAAGGTACGTCCTCAACACTACCTAAAAATTGCTCATACCAACGCTCCAAATTCATGCCATTATATAAGATTAGGTCAGCATTCTGTGCTTTAGTAATATCGCTAGGGGTTGGCTCATAACCGTGAATTTCTGCACCAATACGAGTAATTGATTGTACGTCTAACTTATCCCCTGCTACGTTTTGAGCGATGTCTGCTAGAACCGTGAAAGTGGTTAATACTTTCTTTTTTCCTTGATTATCGGCGGCTAATTCTCTAGTTTGGCTGTTGTCTGCTTGATTGGAAGGATCGGCGACTTCATCAGAGGTACAACCAACCAACCCTACTCCTAACATTAAACTAAGCGTTAGAACAATGCTTCGTAAATAGAACATATATATTGGTTCAAAAATTATAATGGCTTCTCACAATCGTATCATAATTCTATCATAGTTATTTCATAATTACTGAAAAAACTTAACCAATGATACTTCCCAGTCAGCGTTCAGCATTCGTTTAATCTCACTCACAGTAGATGATAGGGATTGATGTTTTTCAGCTGATGGCTGATAGCTGAACACTTACAAATATTAAATAATTAATCTCTTTTAAGGTTATTAAAATAATAATTATCTCCTTACTTTTGGTTATAATAAACTTATTAAGTATTTGATTGTAGTCCTATGGTTGCTATATCTAAATCTTCGCCTCTGACTCCCGAAGAATATCTTGAATGGGAAAAAGAACAGGAAATTAAACATGAATATATAGCAGGAGAAATTTACGCAATGGCTGGTGCATCCGATACTCATGTTACTATTGCCCTTAATATTGCTTCTTTGTTGCGAAATCATGTACGAGGCTCAAATTGTCGAGTCTATATTAGTGATATGAAAGTAAGATTAGAAGACCTTAATCGCTTTTACTATCCTGATGTTTTGGTAACTTGCGATCAAAGAGATCAAGAAACTAACAATTATAAATGTTATCCAAAATTAATCATTGAAGTTTTATCTGACTCTACAGAAGCATTTGATAGAGGAGATAAGTTTATTGATTATCAAAATTTAGAAAGCCTAGAAGAATATGTTTTAATTAATAGTAAACTAAAGCGAGTTGAGTGTTTTAGAATAAACAAGCAAGGTTTATGGGTTTTAGAAGTTTATCACGAAAAAAACCAGAATTTCTTACTAAAAAGTTTAAACTTTGAGATTTCTTTGATAGACATTTATGAAGATGTCGTATTCAATTAAGTTGATAATCTGCCTAAAAAATACTTAAAAAGATAAAATTAACCTATTTTTACAATTGAGACAGTAATTTTACTTAAGTTATAAATTACAACCAAGATTTTATTTTGAAATTTAGTAATCGTACTGTTTTCTAATCAGTACATACTTAGGGATAATAAATATAGTGTATTTAAGAGTCATCGATTTTACTTTTAACTCGTTGTTCCCAAACCTTTTTTATCTAATTTTATCCTCTATATTTTTGAGGAAATAAAACATTGGAATTTAATCCTCGATCTTGTCGTAATGAAAGGGAAGTAGAAAGTAAGCTAATTGTTCAATATTTGCTCCCAAAATTGGGTTATTGTTCTGGTGATTGGTACCAAGAAGTTATTTATGAGAATATCCGCTTAGATTTTTTAACCGTTGCAGTTGAAAAAATGAAGAATTTTTCTTCTTGTGTCGTCATTGAAGCGAAACATCCTCAAGAAAATTTAGATCATCATGCGCGTCGTTTAGAACAATATTTGATGAAAACTAAAAGTTTTTATGGGGTATTAACTAATGGAAAAGAATTCCGAATTTATCAACGATATCAAGATAAGTTAAAATTTATCTTTTGTTGTCAAGGTGAAAATGTTGCCAACAATCTCAACAAAATCAATTCTTTAATTGGAAAAGAGAGTTTAAGAGGTCAAATAGCTACTAATAAATCACTTTCTGTTCCCAAGGTTTCTCAATCATCTATTAAGGAGTCAACTAAAAAATCCATGAAAGTTATTGCTGTTTATCATCATAAAGGTGGTGTCGGAAAAACCACCGTTGCTACTAATTTAGCTGCAGCTTTTAGTAACCAAGGAAAGCGAGTATTATTGATTGACATTGATGCTCAAGCAAACACAACTTTTGCTACTGGTTTAATTAAATTTCAGTTTGACGATGATGATGATTTAAAAGATAAAAATGTCTTTCATTTATTAGAAAGCAAACTACCCAAAATACCCGACATTGTTAGAACTTCTGAAGGATTTAATCAACAAGAAATTGACGTTATACCTTCACATATTATGCTAATTGATAAACAAACTGATTTAGCAAGATTTGCAGCAAGTCGTTCGCAATTAGTTAACAAATTAGAATTGGTTAAAGAAGAATACGATATTGTTATTATTGACACTCCTCCTTCTTTAGATTTATACGCAGAGTCAGCTTTAACTGCTTCTGATTATATTATTATTCCTTCTGATTTAAAACCATTTTCTAATCAAGGTTTATCCAGCGTAAAAAACTTTTTAGAAGGACCTATTAATGATAATCGAGAAAATTTACGTAAACCTCCGATAAAAATTATGGGTGTTTTACCTTCTAAAATTTCTACTCATCATAAATACCTTCAGTACAGATTTCCTCAACAAAGACAAGTTATTTCTGATCGTTACAATTTTCCTATAATGGAAAATATAATTTCTGAAAGAATGCCTTTATCTCAATGTATTAATCAAACTATAACAGTAGGAGAATTAGAAATACCCGCACCTAAATCAATCTTTAAATATGCAGATAATGTTTCTTCTGCAAATACATCTGCGTCTGAATTTGAATCGTTAGCTATTGAAGTTTCGGAAAAAATTGGAGGTTAATTATTGTGGATTTTTTCTTAGTAGATGTTGATACTATTAAGTGTTCTGTTCCTTATGCTGAAATTCAAGACTGTGAAAATATTATTAATAGGTTAGCTAACATCATCTTAGAATCTGGAGGTATTGTTAATCCTCTGTTCGTTAAAAAGCTAGGTTTTAATTCTTATGAATTAGTGTATGGAGAAGTCGAATACTATGCAGCAGTAAAAGCAAGTGAAATAGATCCAAGAAAAGGTGAGATGATCGGGGCATTTGTCATAGAAGAAGAACAAGAAGAACCGATTAAAATACAAGTTGATTTTCTTAGAAAATGTTTATCAAACAAACAAAATGCAGAGGATGACCAATCATTAAACAATGAAGTTTTTTTGACAGTAAGTAGTAACAATAATAAGTTAAACTCTGTACAAAAAGATATTAATCAGCTCTATGAAAAAATAGAATCTTTCGTGGAAATGAATACAGCAAAAGGTTTAAAAAATTTACTGAGAAAACAGATAGAAAGTATAATAACTGAAGCTGAAACAAAGAGTAAAAAAGAAGCCATAGAATATCTTAAACAGTCCAAAGCTAAACTACTAGAACAACAAAATAAAATTGACGACCAAATATTAGAACTAAGTAAAATTAGTTTAGCTGATATACAAAGTTATGAACAGCTAAAGATTTTGATGGAAAAAGTGAACACTAAATCAACTCAAATTAATGCAAGTTGGAAAGCTATTCAGCACTGGCGAAATTCTGAAGAAGGTTTGACTTGGGAGAATCTAAAGAAATCAACAGGAGGTGAACAATCTGATCATAAAATTGATAAGTTTGGTCAAAAGACTTACCAAAAACTTAAAAAAGTTGCTTATTTATAGACCTAAATCACTTGGTCTCTCAATAACAAAACAAGTTTCTTGTAGAGAAATTATATAAGGACATTCTTGGGCTAAAGATTTTAGTATATACCAAATAGCTTGCTTACAATCATATTTTAATCCTTCTATGAAAAAGTCATATTCACAGACGTTAATATCTCCAAATTCTACTTCCATTAATTTAGTGAAATTATAGTCAGTTCCAATTTTATTTTCATTATCGTATATTGTTTCAAAAACTTTAGAATAGCAGATTTCCTCAAAAAGACTGGTGAGGTTAAAAAAATTAGATGAAACGCCAGGATTTTCCAAATATACTTTGAGCATCTTTGCTCCTAAATTCATACTATCCCTGAGTATTTCCACCAAATCAGAGTATAAATTAATATAATTATCTGCAGTTAAATCCGAAAGAGAGATAAAATTTAGGATATCACTATCACTAATACAAAATATAATTTTTGGTCTTGGTAAACTTAAATAAGTATAAGCTTCATTTACCGCTTGTTTTACCTTTTGTCTATCAAGAGATTTAGTTGAGAAAAGAATATTTTTCCATTTATTTACAAACGAAAGGCATAATTGCTTTTGTTGTTCGTCTAATTGATAGACATTTTTATTCATAAATTTTATTTTTTATTTTAGAATATAAAACCTCTGAATATGCTAAAAAAGATAGAACTTTTATTAGTATTATTTATTAATAATCAAAAATATCAAAACAAAAAAATAATCTCTCCGAAGAGAGACTTATCAAGATAATTATTAAAGATAGCCTTTCATCTAACGGGTAACTTGTTCTACCAAGGCTATGACATCACTGCGGCTCAGTTTTTCTTTACCTAAAGCCATCACTTCTAGGGTGCCGTGAGCTAGGGCTAAGGGAATTTTACAAAAATCTAAAGCCGGTCCCTTGCCGAGAGACTGGGTATAGAGATCGGCTAATTTCAGGTTGTTACGGGCATATTGATGAACATCCTCAATCTTCCACCCTTGAGGAATAAAATTCACCCCACGACGTAAATCTTCTCGATGGTTGCGGACAATGTTAACCGCTTGTAACCCTCTCCCAAAGCCAATGGCATGCTGCCGATTGGTTTTAGTCCCATCGTACCAACCCCATAAATCTGAAAGCAACAGTCCTACCGCGCCGGCAACACTGAAAGTATATTGGTCTAAATGGGCTTTGGTGCGAATAGTCCAGTTATTTTCCGCCCAATAAGCCATACGATCAGCCATAGATGCTGTGGCATCCCAAACCCGAGGGGCAATGGTGTCAGGGGCTAACATTGCCCATTGTCCCAACCGCAGACTAACATCCGGCAAACAATGACTATAGGGAACTAGTCCTGCAGAAAAGTCGTCAGTTCCTGACTTTTCTTCGGCAGCTTGTAAATTTAAGCTCATTTGTCGCAAGATTTTGCCTTTGGTGAAGTTATCGAGATCAGGGTGATCCTCCACTTCATCGATGGCTCGCATACAAAGGTATGCTGAAGCAACAGCATCCTGTAAATTCCCAGGAAGACGGCTAATTGGGATATAAAAGGTTCGACTCGTTTCTCTAAGGGTCTTTAGAGCATTATTGCGTAAATTCATTAATTTCACTCCTCACGCCAACTTTAAGCATTAGCATACACTTACTTATCTGTGAGATCCCACTAAACTATTGTGAAGTTCCTGACAGATTGAATTTGGGGGTTTTATCATGAGAGTTAGAACGTAGGACGGTATTTTTATAAAGATGGTGTCCATTGTATTATGCTTCGCCAAAATTTGCCGTAATACTCTATTCGATCTTAGTCTCTAACAGTAGATAATTACATTGAGAAGGCAGGGGGAGTAGGGGTAGCAGGGGACAAAAAAATATTACTCGACGATAATAAGCGGACCTAATAATAAAAAAAATCTCCCGATTTTTAGTCGGGAGATAATCAAAATAAAAGGAATTAGACAGAATGAACAGTATTTTTAAACTGTCCGAAGAGGTCACAAAACTCCTCGTAGCTGATCTCGTTGTCGTTGTTGCTATCAGCTAACCGCAGCATTTCCTCTATTTGGCTGTCGGATAAACTGACATCAATATCCCGTAGACATAAGCGTAATTCTTCGAGATTGATATGACCGGAATTATCCACATCGAAACGACGGAATCTTTCGTACATTACCTCGTGAGACTGTTCGGTTAACTCTTGGTGGAGTAGAGTTGTAAAGTCCGAAAAAGAGATAGATTTACTGTAGGGGGTTCCTGTGATCATATCCATCACCACTTGTACTCGTTCAGCAGAGTAGGAACGACCAAGCGCCCTCAATAAAGAATGTAACTCAATAGCAGAGAGACTATCGTTACCGTCTTTGTCAAACTTACTGAAGGTATGACGATAAAATATCATCTGCTCATCGCTAATTTCCCCGAGGTTACAGGAAGGATTGATTCTTCCTTCTGCTATGGCATCAAGGTGTTCGATGGCACTCAAAGTATAGGCCATAGTTTGCCATAATTGATGGGGATTAGAGTGCAATAAGATGTCTTTTTCTTCTTGAGAGCTAATGGAGTATTCTTCTCGGATAGCCTCAACTGCTTTTAACTCCTCAGGAGATAATTTATCGAGTAACTCGTCAAAGGATTCAAAGGATTTTTTCCCTGTCATCACATCAAACAAATCTAAAACGATCGCTTGATGGGGATGTTCTTTGGAAGATTCCATGATGGTGTCGAGTAAAGCTTGACGATAGCTTTCCTGACGTAACCAGTCTTCGTGGTTTTGCTGGTGTTCGATATCGACGAGGAAGGGATCTTCTACTTCTAACTCTGTTAACAGTAGTTCGTGTTCTTGATCGGTAATATTGAGTTCTAGACGCATTTGACGCATCATCTCAAGACTACTGGTACTGTTAGCATATCCTTCGTTGATGGATTCTTTGAGAATACCTTTGTAAGCTTCGATTTTCTTCTCTTTGTCGAAACCGGGAAGCACTTTCGCTAGAACATAAATTTCGTCGGCGTTGAGATCGTCTAATGCTCTGCCATCGAGGAATTGAGAAATATTGAGTTTTAGTTTGGCTAGTTGTTGCCGTAGTCGTGTGGCTAAACCTTCCCGTTGATATAGGTAAGGATTTCTGCCCCAGGTACGGTATAACCATAAACCACTACAAACTGCCATTACAATAGGGAACAAATATCTCAACTGCGTGGGTAACATCCGCACAAAGTTGCTACCACCAAAGATGAAGAAAAAGTTGTAGATGAAAAAGGTACAAAGGGTAAACATCCGGTGACGCACTACTTCTGTACTCACCAATTTATGGTTACGAAATAAATAGGCTTTATACAATTTTTCTATCTTGCAACCGAGATAGTAACCAGCTAAACCAAATAAACCAATGGTTAAGGGAACTGCTACTATTTTGGGAATGTCAATCAGATTGCCGAAAATGTAAAATCCTGGGTTAAATAATGTATCCAGTTGATTTTCTTGGTGCGCCCAGGCAGCGGAGATTAAAAATTCCCAGTTTCCTGCAAACAAAAACGGATAGACGAAATAACCGACGGTTAAACCTACATAGGCGTAATATAGCCACTGTTGTTTGGGATGGGTAACGCTATCCCAGTAAGAACGTTCGGCATCGATGTCTATGCAGGGAGTGCTACAAGCAACACAAGCACTTTGTTCCTTTCCTTCCGGACTCACGGTACGACACATGGACTGAGTTACTACTTTGCGATCGCCTGTATGTGCCTTACTGTTCAGTAATCCTCTGGGTTCGGCAAATACCTGTTCAACCGGGGCCATGGGACAAATAAATTGACACCAGGATTTACCTGCGTAAAAATAATTAAATGCCATGGCCGAAAGAATGGTTCCTAGTAGGAAAAGCCCCAAGGCGATGCGATTAGAATTGACAAAGAGAATTCTAGCTGTAATCCCTACAAAAAATAGGACCATTTGTAAGTAGAGATGATTTTTTGCCAGCCAGGAATTACGGTCAACTCTGTTCATTTCATAACGAACTTTACCTGTTTTGGCATTAACCTTTTTCCGCATCTTTTTGATGCCCAATGCTCTCGGTATTTGGGACATAAAAGATAGGGGACAAACACGCCGCCAAGCGTCGTGACCAAAAACCAGCAACACAAATACCCCTGTTGGCACAATCAAGCCCCAAAACATAATCGCCCCAATGGCGTAGGGTTGCTCTGGAAGACATTTTCCTTGTACCAAAACACAATCGTAGGGAGTAATATTACTGATACTGAGGGGACTCCAGGTATGTTCTGGTAAGGTTAACCAATGGGAGATAGGGTCATAAAATAGGGAGGTAATTAATAATAGCCAACCTAATGCAAGAACCCATCGCACTCGGTGCATATACCGTTCAGGAACTTTCGCAAACATAATTCTGAATAACTTGTACTGTAGTTTCTAGGTAGCGATCAAAACAAGTAAGAGTGATGTAGCAGTACAATAGTTAGAACATTTTTTTCTGTTTAATGGTTATTTGAAAAGAATTAAGAATCTTTTAATATTCTAACCACGGTCAGTAATGCTATGTCTATCGGCTTTTTCATGATTCGATCGCATTCATATTTCGATGCACTCCTAACTGTTTTTATCTTCGGGGATTGTCAAAAGTCATTTTGTAGGGAATGTTTCAAAACACCCCCTTTTGTTAACATCTTGTAATATTTTATGGTTAGGATTACGTGAGTTCGGTGTTAGGAGTTAGGAGTTAGGAGTCAGGAGTCAGGAGTCAGGAGGCAGTGATACCAGTTTTCAATTGGGTGTATCAAAATCTCGGTTTGGGGAGTGTGGGAAGTGTACTTCGACTTCGCTCAGTAACAGGGAGGGGTGGGAAGTATGGGGACTATTTTTCTTTGAGTTTGTAATATAAGCGAACTTAGTATCAGTCATCGGGGGAGTCAGGGAAGAGACGGGGTAAGAAAACTGCTGTTAGGGTGGTGATAAAGGTAATAATAGCGGTAATTGCTTCTGAGGATAGATGTTTTGATAGTAGGTTAGGTTGGATACTTTCTACGGGAAAATCACGATAAAGTCCTACTGCAATACTATTAGTTTCTCCTGTAATAAATGTTTGTATTCCTTGGGGTAATTTAGGATCACTTGTTAGACTTAATGACCTAATCTTTTTGATGGCTGATTGTGGTGAATTGGTTATTAAAAATTGATTTTTTTCTAGTTTCATTTTGTTCTTTCCTAAGCGTATTTCTCCCTGTAAAATTGTGGATATTTCAACTTCGTCGGTAACTATTTGCGTGGTTTCGTAGCGACTGAATTGTACATTTTTTACGTCAATGTCTCTTCTAAACCAATTCATTGAATTATTGTTGTCTTTGGGTTTGGGTAAAGTGATAAATAATTGGTTGGGAGAGAGTAAATTTAGATTTATTGGTTCATTGTCATTGGGAGTAAATTGTAGGATTATTTCTTGTGGATTATTGCGATCGCTTTTAATATTGAGTTCATCTATATTAATTTGACTTAGTTGGATTTGTAGTGGTTTTTGTCCTAATTCTAATCTTAATTGACCTATTGTAATAGGTGACTGAGTTTCATTAATATCTTCAGGAAATTGGCAATCGTCAGAACTATGATCTATTGAATGTAAACAAAAATCTAAGCTATTGTTTTTATGATTATAAGCTAGTTGGTTAATATTAGTTTCTGGTTCTATTCGTAGCTCATTTAAGGATATTTGTGTTGTTTTTGATTCATTTCCCTGATTAACAATAAAACGACTTTCAGGAAAAGGTAATTCAATTGTTAATGTATCTATGTTAGCTAACTTATTTTCTAATTCAGGATTATTATCAATGGAAAATTTACCGAATAAACCAATAGGTTGTTCTAATTTTCCTTGAAAATCAATAGAGTTAATATCTTGTATATTTTGTAAAAAGAGTTTATCGTTGTTGCCATTATAGGTAAAACTTAAAGATTCAACGATTAAGTTGCCTTGGAAAATATAATTACTCGGAATAAAATAACTAACAAGAATAATAACCCAAACAGTTAATAAGAAAATAGCAAAGAATTTATCTGCGGTTTTAATGGTTTTTAACGACTCATACCAGCTATCAAATTGTATTTTTAAACGCCCAAAAAAATCAGACATAATAGACTATATAAGTTAGTTTATAACCAGTTGGGATCATGTTTAAAAGAAAAGCTTATGGATCTTCCGTTCCCGTCTTCTAAATAAAATTGATAGGTTCCTGCGTTTGTATTTTGGGGTTGCCAAGGAAAAGAAATTTTACCCCTATTGGGAACATTTCTCGGATTAAGTTTACTGATAACTTTACCGTTTTGACGAATTTCTACTTTAGGAAACGTTCTGTGAACTCCCGTACGGATAACAAATTTATATCCGTTTGATGGTTGATCTAAAATCACAGGATGATAGATTCTTCTAGAATTTTTTTCAACAAAAGCCAAAGGTAATAAACTATTGAAAGGTATTTTATAGCATTTCCCATACTCATGAGGTACACTGGGAGGAAACTATTTAATGCG
>NZ_JARVCN010000224.1:0-5342 GCF_038442745.1 Crocosphaera sp. Alani8 | reverse complement strand
GGCCTAAGTTTTCGCAGCGAGTGACCCCTGGCTTTTTGAGAAGATACAAAAAAGTTCATTCTCAAGTTATCCAGCAAGTTTTAAGAACTCTCGACAGAGCTTGGGATGAGATGAAAGCCAGAGGTTTTGTTTTTCCACGCTTTAAAAACAAGTAAGTAAGTCAGCAGAATTAATTGTATATTTTATGGTATAGTTTTATCAGCATTGTGAGCGATTAATATTTAATATTTGTCTGGCCATTGCGGAGATATGTGTCTTTAATGAATTGTCAACTAAAAAAAACGGGGTTCACCCTGGGAAAAAAGGATTACAAGGATCTAATAAATGAGATATATTAAAGGATTAACTCCTGAAAATTTGAAAATTTTAACAAGGATTTATCAAAGCAGCAAATATTATCAAGTAAGGGCTAGAGTTTGGCCAGTGTGTGAACATCTTAGAGTGGGTATGTTTTCGGGGAGATGTGTACTTTGCCAAGGTCAACAAGGATTGTACGAGTCAGACTTGTCCCAACTGTGGCGCACACACTGGAAAGAAAACTTTAGATGTCAGGGTTCATCACTGTAATGAGTGTGGGTACACCACCACAAGAGATTTAGCAGCTAGTCAAGAAATTAGGAATCGAGGCATAAGTGCGCTAGGGCATAACGTACCAGAAAATGTCTGTGGACTGGATGCGACGGGGAGCATCGGGTACGATGTTCTAGTTGGTGGGGAACGAAGCAAAAAACTAGCATTGTGAGGTGTTAGAATCCCTCGTTTTCAACGAGGGAGTATGTCAAAATGAGGGAATAATTGGGGCTTCAAGCCTCCCTCCTTTTGATACAGAGAGGTTTTGATGGGAACTACCAAGACCGCTCTCCTTTAGGCAGTGGAGTGTCAATTCGATTATCATTTAGTTGTTTAACTAAAATTTTTGATAAATACTATGTTTGTTCTACGTTATTGTGTGTGTGTGAGTGTGGGTCTGTTGGCCATATTATCTTGGAATACTAGATTAACAGCCCAAACAACGTTATCTATAGAAGGAGAATCAGACGCAGCAAAGTTAAGCTTAGACTCTGAGCTTTCTCAACCCCGTGTTAGTGAGATCAAGAAAATGAAAGGGTCGTCTACTCCCTCTAACAAGCAAAAAGATGCCTCAACTGCAGATGGAAAAGGGATCGATATGTTGTCCCAGTCCGCAACCCCCCCCAGTCTACGGGAATCCGAGGAATATTCAGAAACCATCCTTGAACAATTACCTCCCAATAACCTTAACCCCAATGGGAATCCTCTTTTGCGTCCCACTAAACCAGAGGACGTAGAAACAACAATTAATAAGCCTTTGACTCTCAACGAAGTGATTGCCATAGCCCTACAAAATAATAGAGAGTTAGAGGAATTTCGTATTCAAGTAGAAGAAGCGAAAGCCGTTTTAGTCCAGCAGAGGGCAGACCTATACCCCACCATCGAAGTAGATTCCAGAATAAACCGCGACTTTATCGAACGTCAAAGTGGGGATTTTGCTCGGGGAATTCCTGAGAATGTGGTGGAATCCAGGCAAACCACAGGTCTTTTTAACGTGGCTCTAAGATACGATATCTATACCGGCGGAGAACGGGATGGTGAGATTAAAAGAGCAGAAAGAGAAATCCGTGATCGTCAATTGCAGTTAGAACAAAGCGCGGAAGGAGTACGCTTTGAAGCCACAGATAATTACTATCTCTTACAAAACTCTGACGCACGAGTGGCCATCGCTCAAGCAGATGTAGAAAACGCCTCCCAAACCCTACGAGATGCTCAATTATTAGAACAAGCTGGTTTGGGTACTAGATTCGATGTTTTGAGGGCTGACGGGGACTTAGCCACAGCCAATGAAGCTTTAACTCGAGCAGTAGCCAATCAACGAACCGCAAGACGCAGATTAGCAGAAACTCTTAGTCTAGGGCAACACGTTCAACTGGTGGCGGCGGATGAAATTACAGAATCTGGGGTTTGGAATCTTTCCCTGGAAGAAACTATTGTTCAGGCCTACAAAAATCGCGCTGAGTTAGAACAACAGTTAGTGCAACGGGAAATTGCTGAACAAGACCGTCGTATTGCTATGGGGGGTCAGGATGGTATAATTCCGAGGTTAGATTTTCTTGCCCAATACGGATTTGATGATGACTTAGATAATGCTCTGGGGGCGTTGGTCAATTATCGTTTTGAAACTCGCTTGAGTTGGCGATTATTTGATGGGGGAAGGGCTTTTGCTGGTGCCAGAGCAGCAGAACGCCGCATAGATCGGGCTAATGTTAGATTTGCTGACCTGCGTAACGAAATTCGCTTCGAGGTTGAAGAATCCTATTATAGTTTGATTGCTAATCGAGAAAATATCAGCAGTACTGAAAAAAATGTACGCACTCGAGAAGAAGCCCTCCGACTAGCGAGATTACGTTTCCAAGCAGGGGTAGGTACTCAAACAGAAGTTATTGATGCCCAACGAGATTTGTCCCAAGCACGGGTCAATTTCTTAGAAGCTATCATCGAATACAATCGCTCCCTCAACTCCCTGCAAAGAGCGGTGAGCAACTACCCTGATAACCGTCTCTTTCAAATCAGGTAAACTCTACCTTTGATTAATTTTCTTTGCGATCTGTAGTCTCAACTATTGAATCCTGTGAACAAATTGCTTATAATTTCTTAACATTATAAGTAATAATTGTTTTATTAATCGGCGTAATCCAAGGAGAGCAAATGACTATTAAATTTGTTAAAGAAAATAAAGAGGTTGTGGCGGCACAAGGGTCTAACCTAAAAAAGATAGCTTCAAACAATAAAGTTGATATTTATACCTTCAAAGGTAAGCTCATGAACTGTGGCGGTTACGGGCAATGCGGAACCTGTGTGGTAGAAATCGTGGAGGGGATGGGAAATCTTTCCCCTCATACCGATGTTGAACAACGATTTCTCAAGAAAAAACCTGACAATTACCGTCTCGCTTGTCAAACCCTAGTCAACGGACCAATCGCAGTGGTTACTAAGCCGAAAAAGTAGATGGCAACCATTGCCGTCATTGGCCGTTGTAATGATATTCTAAAAGTTGTTGTCCTTATTTAATAACATAGAGGTTCATTATCCATGGAAGTTAACGATCTTGGTTTTATTGCAACTATTCTTTTTGTTTTAGTTCCTACCGTATTCCTACTTATCTTATACATTCAAACCCGTGAGGAAACGGAATCTTAAGCTATTTTTCATAAATGCTTAATTTGAGATGACGGGGAAATTTCAACTGTAGAAATTCCCCTCTTTTTTAACTTACACTCAATAACATCAATTCATCGGACATTTCAAAGTTAGCGGTTACATTTTGCACATCATCCAGGGATTCTAAAGCTTCGATAAGTTTAATAATCGATTTAGCTTGTTCATCGTCCTCGATTTCAATTAAATTATTAGCAACCCATCGCAGTTCTACTTCGGTGACGTTGAATTTTTGATTGTTTAATATTTGACTTAATGCATCCAAATTAGTCATGTCTGTGAACACTTCTGCGGACTGTTCCCCTTCTTCATCGTACAACTCATAACTTTGGGCTTCCCCCTCCATCGACGCTTCTAAGAGGCTATCCTCATCGATTTTGCCTTCTATTCTAACCACTCCTTTTTGCTCAAACATCCAACTCACGCAACCAGTTTCCCCCAAGTTACCACCGTTTTTAGTAAAGGCGGATCTCAAGTCGGCTGCAGTACGGTTTCTGTTATCGGTGAAGGCTTCTATGAGAATAGCAACTCCCCCAACCCCATAGCCTTCGTAGCGAATTTCTTCGTAAATGGTATCGTCGTTTTCGTAGGTTCCAGCACCTTTGGCGATCGCCCGTTCGATGTTATCATTGGGTATACCTGCAGCTTTGGCTTTTTCTATGGCTGTCCGTAGTTGAAAATTCCCATTTGGATCAGCAATACCGTGTTTAGCCGCTACAATAATTGCACGAGATAACTGAGCAAATGTTTTTCCTTTTTTAGCATCCACTCTTTCTTTTTGGCGTTTAATATTTGCCCATTTACTGTGTCCTGCCATAAGAATATTATTAATAACTATCTTCTTACTATTTTAGCTTATTTAGAGGTTATACTGCTCTTGAATTGATAAGAATTTATTACTAGCTTCTTCTGCATTCTGAGCAATTTTAGCAAATTCCATAAATCGCTTTAATTCTTTTCTCAATAAATTCTTTTCTACTTCCCAGGTAGCTCGGTCTAAGTTAGGAGGCAATACTACCATATCATAAATTATTGCCTGTTTTTTATCGGGATGGGGTCGTAATACTCTTCCTCTTCTTTGGATAAACTGATGAGGGTTTCCACTGCTGGCTAGAATAACCGCTTGTTTAATTTCTGGAATGTCAATTCCTTCGTCCAAACAACGAATAGAAACTAATCCTTGCAAGTCCCCTTTTTGAAATTGCTGACGTATTTTTTCCCTTTCTTCTAAAGTATTTTCTGCGGTATAAGTATTCACTCGATAGCCTAATTCTCTCCCTAAAATACGAGTAACTGCTGCAATTTGCTTTTGATAGTTTTTAGGTTCATTTTCTAAATAGCCATCTCCACAATAAAAGAGAGTATGGTTAGTTTTTAGAAGATTTTTCATCAATTCTCTTAGGGCGATTAATTTATTTTCTGCTACTCCGATTAAACGGGATCTTTGAATTAGTAATGAGGTTAGATTATCTTTATTTTTAAGATTATCGTTTTGACCTAATGCCCAACCAATACGTTGAGTTAATTTAGCATAAGTAAGGGCTTCTGATTCTGTTAAATTAACAAAAATAGGATAGTATAAATAAGGTACTAATGCTTGTTTTTTAATAGCATCAGCTAAAGTAAATTCTGGTTTAATAACTATTCCAAAATAGTTGAGTAAAGCATCGGTTCCTTCTTCATCAAAGTATCGTTCTGGAGTAGCAGATAAGGCTAATCTTAAGCCAATATTACGGGGTAAACTGCTTTCTAAACGGGGGGAACCTAAACGATGTGCCTCATCACCAATAATTAAAGTTTTCTCGGGGAAAAATTTAACTTGTGATTGAAATCCTTGATTAATTAAGGTGGAATTAGTAGTAATAATAGTTAAAAAAGGTTTTCTATTCGCCTGAATATTATACAATTCTGTTGATAATGTTCCTTGCCAGTTATAAACGCTTTCAAAAGCTAAGACAGGATTCAAATTAAATTTTTTACATTCTCTCTCCCATTGCTTAACCAAATGAAGATAAGGGCAAATAATCAATAAAATTTGTAATTTAATTTTCTCGTATAATTGAAGCTTCTCAAAAAGTCTGGGGGGACTCGCCGAAAGTTAGGGGACAAAG
>NZ_JARVCN010000223.1:0-5359 GCF_038442745.1 Crocosphaera sp. Alani8 | reverse complement strand
TTGTAGGACAATGCCCGCTAACTAATACCCCACCCGCAAAAGTGACACGCTCCCATAGTTCAACAATTATGGAAACCCTGAATTTATATGATGAGATTAGACGTAATATTGACAATTTAACCAGCATTTTAAAAAACATGAATACTTTAACGATAACTATTCACAAAGAATCGGACTTTGAAGAGATTATTAAAGCAGTTGAAACCAGATTAAATGAAGACTAAAAAAATTGTAATCAAGAACAAGTATTAAAAAATTGATTATGACAGTTATAGAATGTTTCTCAACAAAACATAAGTAGTGGACTATTTCAGCTAATTTAATGTATTAGATTTCTAGTAGTGCAAGTATGCTCACATTCCTATTGCCTAATTTTAGTTGAAACAGTCTGGTAAAGTGTACCTCATAAGTCCCCAAAAATGCCATAAATTAACTTAAAATATCTATTCTGGAAACCAATCTTTTTGTAATAATTCTTCTAAAGAATAAGGACATCTATCAGGTAAATTAGTTAACTGTGCTTTTTTAGTAACAATTAAACAAGCATTTTGATAAATTTTGTCTAATTCATTTCTTAAATAATTTCTAAGGTTAGTTGTTAATCTATCTTCTAATTGAACCCGAAACGTTATAATTTCTGCTGACCAATGGTTAGAGTTTCTTTCCTTTTCTTCTCTCCAAAAGTTGAGCAATAAAAGATGAATAATTACTTGTAAAAGTAAACTTTTTACCGCATTTTTTTCAGAACGTCCCAATGTTTCTAATTCCTCAATTAAATTATCATAATCTAATTGGTCTAATTGACGATTTTTTAATATTCTTACTGTTTCCTCCAACCATTTATCGTATTCCTGTTCGTAGAGTGTGTTTAAGTCAAGAGTTTCTATTTTCATCTCTAGTATTCTCTTTAAAAAATAATAGATTTAATAATGAATGATTTAGGTATTATTCATTATTAATCGTTGATTTTTATTGATATCAAACAAGTTAACCCAGTTTAGCTTTAACTATTTCTTGAACTTGTTTTCCATCAGCTTTCCCTTTAAGTTCTTTCATCGCTGGTCCCATAACTTTACCCATATCTTTCGGGGAACTTGCTCCTACAGATTCTATTATTTTATCGATAATAGCTTCTACTTCTTCAGCAGAAAGTTGAGCAGGTAAATAGGTTTCTATAATCGCTAATTCTTGAGCTTCTTTATCAGCTAAATCATCCCTACCACCTTGACGATATTGTTCAATGGAATCTCTGCGTTGTTTCGCTTGTTGCGCTAACAAGTCTAATTCCTGTTCAGGAGTTAATTGATCTTGTCCTTTGGGACGAACTTCTGTTTCCTTTTCGAGAATAACTTTTTTGATACTTCTGATAGTTTCTAGACGAATTTTATCCTTAGCTTTCATTGCTAGCTTAATATCATTACTTATTCTTTCTTTTAATGTTGCTGTTGTTTCGGTGGATACTTCTTTCTTCGGTTCAGTCATAATAAGCTCTGATAACTCAATCCTTTCTGTACATTATAACAGTTTGGAGGTTAAAGAGATGAAAATTTTTTAAAGTAACTGTGCGATCGCCTGGGCAATATTGAGAGATCCTCCTGCTCTTCCTACTCTTTCTTCTCCATTTTTTTGACATTTTTCCAAATAATCTTTATCTTTTAAAATAGTTTTAATAGTTTGTGCCGCTTCAGAAAAAACATGGGAATTTTTATAACTTTTCCCAATTGTTTTAACCGACATTCCCAACAACCTCATCTGTGCTTCCGCAAAAGCATAGGTAAATTGTGGACCTTTTCCCGGTAATTGAATTACAGGTTTACCTAAACCTACTACTTGTTCCACAGCAGTTCCAGCCATTCCTATGGCAATATTGCAACTATTAATAATGTCAGAAAATGCTCCATAATAACATTCAACCTCAATAGTATTGTTTTGCTTTTGCTTAACCAAAATACCACCAGATTGATATTGCCATCCCAAATTTTTTGCTAACTGTTTTAAATCCTCTTCTTGGATAGATTCAACCAACGCAACCCGAAACTGTACTGGTTCTAAATTAGCTGTATATTCAGAGACTTTTAACAATAATTCTAGATTATTAATAGCTTCGGGAAGACGACTCCCAGGTAATAAAGCAATGGTGGGAATATTATCATCAAGATGTAAATTTTTTCCAGTTGGAGTCAAAATATCCATAATAGGATAGCCGGAAAAATAGGCTTTTTTGAATCCTTGTTGCTGTAAATCTTCTGCTGTAAAAGCATCTCTGGTGAAAATGGCGAGACAACGAGGCGATCGCAGACACCAACGAGTTAACCAAGGCAAATTTAATTTACCTTCGTAAAAACTAGAAGTAGAAACAAGAAAAGCCACAAAAGGACGATTACTAATGTAAGCCATAGTAATAGGAAAAATGTCACCAACTGCAACAATTAAAGAATAACGAGAACAACATTTAAGAAGGGTGCGAATTTGATATAAAGTTA
Source organism: Crocosphaera sp. Alani8 (assembly GCF_038442745.1). Taxonomy (NCBI): domain Bacteria; kingdom Bacillati; phylum Cyanobacteriota; class Cyanophyceae; order Chroococcales; family Aphanothecaceae; genus Crocosphaera; species Crocosphaera sp. Alani8. The sequence goes on along the minus strand of NZ_JARVCN010000223.1, from coordinate 2,876 downwards.
GTCCAATCAATCCAGCACTGAGATCCTTCAATAAAGTTAGGGGATTCATATAAAAAATGCCCCCAGAAGGTAAATTTTTAGGTTGTCCAATCAAAGGTAAACCAAGAGAACAATAAGCATTTCCTTCCCCCACCAAAGGCATGGCCGTAATGGATATATTGGGAGCAATTTTTTGCAACTTCTGGAGAATTAAACTAGCATTTAGGTCTTCTCCATGACCATTGCTCATAAACAAAACTTCTTTTTTCATACAATTTATATAAGTGATAGGATGGACGAGGGTAAAATGGCATTAAAAAATAATTCAATGGTTAGTATAGAGAAGAGTGTAAGGTAATGATTCTTTAAATATTAGGTTAACAACGGGAAGTTTATTCTAGAATAGAAAAAGTTTGAAAATCATTCTAGCTTTCAGGAGTCACCATAACCGATGACACAAGCCACTCAAACCCCTGCCAAAGGAATACAACTAACTGAAACAGCCCTTAAACAAGTTTTAATGTTACGGGAACAGCAAGGAAAAGACCTCTGTTTGCGCGTTGGGGTTCGTCAGGGAGGATGTTCCGGAATGTCCTACATGATGGACTTTGAAGACGTTAGTCAAATTGGGGAACAGGATGAAGTGTATGATTATGAAGGCTTCAAGATTGTCTGCGATCGCAAAAGTCTTCTCTATCTCTACGGCCTTGTCCTTGACTATAGCAACGCCATGATCGGGGGTGGTTTTGAATTTACTAACCCCAACGCTAACCAAACTTGTGGCTGTGGTAAGTCCTTTGGTGTCTAATTCAACAAATGTATTGTACGGTAAATAATCGGGGCAGAAATCGAGTTTCTGTCCCATTGTCTATTAATTCCATCATCAAAAATGACCAAAACTGTTGAAAATGCCTTAGAGCAAGGTTTAGAACGTTACAAGCAAGGGGAGTCTGTCGACACTTTAATTCCCTATTTCAGAGAAATTTGCGATCGCGCCCCCAAAAACTCCACCGCTTGGGCCTGTTTAGCTTGGTTATACCTGTTGGCTGATAAACCCGACTCTGCCCTCAAAGCTGCCAAAAAAAGCGTTAAAATCGATAGTAGACCGCCCCAGGCCCGAATTAACCTAGCCTTGGCCATGTTAGATACCGGCGCAAAAGGAGTGCGGGATCATGTAGAAGCGGCCCAACAAATAATGTCCCTAGATGAAGATATCCATAACGATATCATGGAAAACATCGAAGATGGATTAAGCCGTAAACCAGACTGGAAAAGTCTCCAGCGAGTAAAAAAATGGTTATTATCTCCTGAATAAAAATGCAATTGACAAAAACCCAGTTAATAGGCTTAAAAGCCGATGATTTTCGTCATCCCTTAGATTTAGAAGCTACCACCACCTTGAGGCAACTCCCTGGCTTAGATATGATTGTTAGGAGTTTACTGGGTTCGGTGGCAGAACAGTTTTTCTATCTCAATAATATTGCCTCCAGTGTATTAGTTAGTGAAAAACAATTACCAGATCTTCACAAGTTATTAGTAGAAGCATCCCGTATTCTAGACTTAGAAACCCCACAACTCTATTTACAACAAAACCCTGTTCCCAATGCTTATACCTTCGCCATGCAAGGGAAAAAACCTTTTATGGTATTGCATACCTCTTTAGTAGAGATGTTGACCCCAGAAGAAATACAAGGGGTTATGGCCCACGAGTTGGGACACCTCAAATGTGAACACGGAGTTTACCTAACTTTAGCCAATATTATGGTGTTGGGTGCTAGTTTATTGCCCAACTGGGGGGCAGCTCTCGCCCAATCTTTGCAGGCGCAAATGTTACAATGGGTGCGTTGTGCAGAGTTTAGTTGCGATCGGGCGGCTTTATTAGTAGCACAAGATCCCAAAGTAGTCATGTCTATACTAATGAAATTGGCTGGCGGTTCCCCCACCATTGCCCCCCAGTTGAACCTAGACGCATTTATCCAACAAGCGAGGGATTACGAAGCCATTAGCAACACTGCTTTAGGAGAAATGTTAAAACAGGCACAAACGGAACAATTGACCCATCCAGTCCCAGTTTTGCGCGCTAAGGAGATTGATCGCTGGAGTAGTTCCCAAGATTATCACCACTTGTTAGAAACTGGTAAAACAGAGTATAATCAGAAAGCTACGACCAAGGGCGGATGGCGAAATTGGTAGACGCACCACACTCAAAATGTGGCGGCTTCGGTCATGGGGGTTCGAGTCCCCCTCTGCCCATTAACTATTCTCATAAAATGTTAACAACTAAAACTCGCTTTCAAAGCTTTGAAGAGTATTTAGAATACAATGATAATTCAGAAAAACTCTATGAATTATTCAATGGGGAACTGATAGAAATGCCCCCAGAATCAGGTTTAAATATCGAAATTGCTAACTTTCTTTTTCTTCAATTTGCTTCACTGGTAGGACATACTAGAGTTAGGGGTCATGGGTTAGAATTAGAAGTGAGAGGGGAACCCAAAAATCGCTATCCTGATTTAACAATTATTAGAGAAGAACATAGACAACAACTCTCAAAAAGGAACACTATTCGTCTCTTTATGTCACCTCCTTTATTAGTCATTGAAGTGGTTAGTCCTGGTGATATTCAAAGGGAAAGAGATTATATTGCTAAACGAATACAATACCAAGATTGTTGCGTTCCTGAATACTGGGTTGTTGATCCTCAAACACAAACTATTTTAGTCTTAGAATTGAAAGGAGAGAGTTATCAAGAAGTGGGTAACTTTAGTAACAATGATTTGATTAAATCTCCTGGTTTTAAAGAACTGGAATTAAAAGTTTTCCAAATATTTCAGACTATCTCTTAACGAAGCTTCTCAAAAAGTCTGGGGGGACTCGCCGAAAGTTAGGGGACAAAG
>NZ_JARVCN010000222.1:0-5361 GCF_038442745.1 Crocosphaera sp. Alani8 | reverse complement strand
GGCCTAAGTTTTCGCAGCGAGTGACCCCTGGCTTTTTGAGAAGATACGATTTTTGGGAATCAGAAAAAAATCGTTTTTCTCAAATCAAGACTTTGGTACTTAATCAAGATAATGGACCAGAGAATAACTCAAGAAGAACACAATTTATGAAACGAATTGTTGAATTTGCTCAAAAATATCAAATCAATATACGTTTAGCATATTATCCCCCTTATCATAGCAAATATAATCCCATAGAAAGAACTTGGGCAGTCTTAGAAAATCATTGGAATGGTAGTATTTTAGATGAAATAGATACGGCTTTGAAGTTCGCTGAAACAATGACATGGAAAGGAAAACATCCTGTGGTCAAATTAATTACGGAAACTTATGAAAAAGGAGTAAAATTAACTAAAAAAGCGATGTCAGAAATTGAGAAACAAATTCAACGCTTAAGCAACTCCACAAATGAAAATTTCCCAGATTTAGGCCGATGGTTCATTGATATTTATTATCATCCTGTCTAAGTTTTAATTCAGAGCGGTAATTTTAAAAAGTCAATTAACTTTAAATCTATTTGACTAAAAAAAAATGAGAATAGATGAGTTTGCTATGTTTATTTTACTGTTTAGCTGAATTTAATTAATTCTCTTTAGCCCTTGTTTTTTTAAAATTAGTCCTTTTTTACTAAAGCTCTTTTTTCTTTTCATTTGGAATAATTTATTCTCTGGAAGTCCCTAAGTATTTAGACGGATATTTCAAGAATTGTGTTGAGTTTTGATAAATGGCGATCGCTTCTTTTGCGTCTTTATCAGTATTTCTTCGAGGGAATCCCATCTTTCCTCATAGATATATTCCCTGATCTGATCCAGTTGATGACGATAACTATCCAAAGCTTGTAAGAGAGCAGTCTTGTTATATTGAGCCATCATAACCCCTAATTCTGGGTTTCCTCCCCCCACACGACTGGTATCTCTAAATCCTGAACTGGCCAACTGCTGAGCTAATTCTAAAACAGTTTTCTCTTTTTCTCCCACACAAGCAGCAATTAAACTAGCACTGATCATTACTGGTAAATGGGAAATCCAAGCAACAGCTTGATCGTGTATTTCTGGGGAACAAGTATGAACAACACAGCCTAAAGATTGAGCTAATTCTTCTAAGATTTTGATACTATTTTTTGTTGTTTTTTCCGTTACTGTGATCACATAAGGAGCATTTTTAAATAAGTTTTTCTGTGCCGCTTCAACTCCTTGTTCAGCCGTTCCAGCCATAGGATGACCACCCACAAAATTAGTCCATAATACCTCACATTCGTTTACAACAGAACTTTTTACCGACCCTACATCAGTAATAATAGTCTCTGATTTTAAATGAGGAGTTAACTTTTGTATGGTTGGAGAAATCAAACCAATAGGGGTACAAACAAAAACAATATCAACAGTTGCTAAGGAATCAATATTAATACTTGCATAATCAACAATTCCCCTTTCTAATGCTCGTTGACAGGTTTTTTCTTGACGAGAAACACCGTAAATAATATGTCCACAGTTTCGTAAATCTAATCCCAGTGAACCACCAATCAATCCTAAGCCAATGATGCCAATTTTCATAGTTAATTTTCTTCGGTTTGATAATCTCGACAATTAATAGCCGCTTCCGTACTCACCTGAAAAGGGTTAACCGTACATTTTAAACGGTAATCGTTGGTAAAATATTGGCAACAGTTACAGGGTATTTTGTGCATCTTTTTTGCTTCTTTTATAATATTTAAAATCATTTCTACTAAACTACTAACTAATATCAAAATTAACCCCCAAGCTACCATCATCCTAAAAACTATCCCGAATGGTTGTACAATATTTATCAAAACTAACACTCAAATTATCGAACTTTTCCTATTCTCAATGCTAACACTTGTGTTTGAAAAACTAGCTTAAGAAAATCTTGAAACCTATTAAAAAGATTTCCAATTTTTATTTATGTCAAGCACTAAATCTTTAAAATATTTATAAAGATTTGATATTCTTCTCAAAATATTCTCAGTAACCTAGTAAAAGCTGCCCAGAAATGGGATAATATCATCTACTTGGTAATTGCGAGGAAACTCTGAATGCGACTGTCTCAGATGCTTTTTGTCACCCTGCGCGAAGATCCTGCCGAAGCAGAAATTCCTAGTCATAAACTACTATTAAGAGCAGGTTATATTCGTCGGATTGGTAGCGGTATTTATGCTTATTTGCCCCTCATGTGGCGTGTATTGCAAAAAGTGTCGCAAATAGTACGCGAAGAAATGAACGCAGCAGGGGCCCAAGAATGTCTTTTACCCCAGTTGCAACCCTCCGAGTTGTGGAAAGAGTCAGGAAGATGGGAAACATACACCAAAGCAGAAGGAATTATGTTTTCCTTGATAGACAGACAAGAAAGGGAATTAGGGTTAGGACCAACCCATGAAGAAGTAATTACTACGGTAGCAAAAGATATGGTTCGTTCCTATCGACAATTACCGATTAATTTGTATCAAATTCAAACGAAATTTAGGGATGAAATTCGCCCTCGTTTTGGCTTAATGCGAGGAAGAGAATTTATTATGAAAGATGCTTATTCTTTCAACGAAGATGAGGCTAGTTTACAAAAAAGTTATGAAGCAATGGATCGAGCTTACCGTAATATTATTAGCCGTTGTGGGTTAGCTTTTAGGGCAGTAGAAGCCGACTCGGGAGCTATCGGTGGCTCAGCTTCTCAAGAATTTATGATTTTAGCAGAAGCAGGAGAAGATGAGGTTTTATACACCGAAGACGGTAAATATGCCGCCAACGTAGAAAAGGCAGTTTCCCTACCAAAAGATAGAGAAAAATCACCTTTCACTACCTACGAAAAAAAAGCAACTCCCGATTGCAGGACGATAGAAAAATTATCCCAATTTTTGCAATGTTCTCCCACAAGTATTGTTAAAAACGTGCTTTATGAAGCAGTATACGATAATGGTAAAACGGTTTTAGTTTTAGTCAGTATTAGGGGAGATCAAGAAGTCAATGAAGTAAAACTAAACAACGAATTGGTTAAACTTGCACCCCAATATCAAGCAAGTGCCTTATTAGCTTTAAGTGTTCCTGACGAAAACGCTCAGAAAAAATGGGCCACAAAGCCCTTACCTCTGGGTTACATTTCACCTAGTCTAGAAGATAATTATATTGCCTCAGAAGATTACACCGCACCCCAGTTTCTCAGAATAGTGGATCAAACCGCTGTAGACTTAGAAAACTTTGTTACAGGAGCCAACAAAACAGGACATCATATAATAGGAGGAAACTGGGGCAAAGAGTTTGCATTACCCAAATTAGTTTGTGATATTAGAACAGCAATGATCGGTGATCGCTCTGTTCATGATCCCAATCAAATATTAGCCAGTGCCAGAGGAATTGAAGTGGGTCACATATTCCAACTAGGCACAAAATATTCTCAAGCAATGGGGGCAACATTTACCGATGAAAATGGCCAAGAAAAACCCATTGTAATGGGGTGTTACGGTGTAGGAGTCTCCCGTCTAGCACAAGCTGCAGTAGAACAATCCTACGACAAAGACGGCATCATTTGGCCCGTAGCCATCGCTCCTTATCACGCTATTATTATTGTCCCGAATATTAAAGATACAAATCAAATGGAAGTAGCCGAAAATCTCTACAACCAATTAAATAAAATAGGTGTAGAAACCATACTCGACGATCGCGACGAACGGGCAGGGGTTAAGTTTAAAGATGCAGATTTAATTGGCATTCCTTATCGAGTAGTAACAGGGCGATCTCTCAAAGCTGGTAAAGTTGAAGTAATCACCAGGAAAACAAAAGAATCTCAAGAAATCGAAGTAGTTAACCTAGTAGAAATCTTAAAACATTGGGTAGACAATCTTAAAAATCAATAAAACTTTGCTGAAAAAACTCTTTGATTTTTCTCAGGGAATTCTCAGATAGTGTCACTAACTTAATCATAAGATTGTGAACTAAATTGTGAATCCTGCCATGACTAACTTATTAAAGAAATCTGGATTGTTAACCCTGTTAACCATTGGTTCTGTTGTCGCCACCGCAGCAACGGCCCAAGCATTGACCCTAAAAGTAGAAATAGAAAATCTCGGCCCCGATGGAGGTGTTGCTCTTACCCCTGTTTGGGTAGGTTTTCACGACGGTAGCTTTGATATCTACAATGGGGGACTTACTTCTCAAGAGGGATTAGAGCGAATCGCCGAAGATGGCAATACTATGCCCATTTCTATGGACTTCCTGTCCAACAGAACCTATGTTCAAAACGGCGTAAGCGGGCTTTTTGACTCCACTCAAGTGGGAACCCGTGTTGATGGTGCTATTGGTGAGGCCCCCATCACAGCAGGAACTATGGCTACGAGTACATTTGAAGTAACTCCAGATAATTCTAATCTTTACTTCTCCTACACATCGATGATTCTCCCCTCCAATGATTACTTTCTTGCCAATGCTGACCCCTTGGCTCATAGTTTAACCACTTTATTCTCAGGTGAAGATAGCTTCATTTCTTTTGAAATTGGACTCCCAGGAAGTTTTAGGGATGCAGGAACCGAAGTCAATGACTTTAACACTTCTGCACCAGGAGGTGATCCGAATCCTTTATTCCCAGGATTACCTCCTGGACAATCAGGACCCAACGATGGGGCTGATGAAAACGGAGTTATCACCAGTGTTACGGATTCTTATGCTGATTTCCAAAACAGACCAGTAGATTTTGATACGGATTTTGCCAATCTAAACTTTAACAACGAGACTCTCTATCCCAATGGCATTGCCCGTGTCACCATTAGTGTCGTTGAAGAAGTTGAGTCAGTTCCCGAATCCTCTACCACCGTTGGTTTAATGACTGTGGGGGGACTATTGTTCTTTGCTGGTTTACGTCGTCGTAATCGTAGCATCTAATTCAGTTTTCCTGACATCTTGCATCTATGTCATCAAGTATTGGGTGTGGGGAATTAGAATTATCAGTAAAAGTCCTTAGTTTATTAGTGAACGGTTATAAGTTAACTGTTCACTGTTTACTGCTGACTACTCACTGCCACGCAGTCAATTTGTTAGAATAACTTGACAATAGTTGTTGCGAAAATATAAACAAATATAGTAGGCATGGAAAATTATTTCCTAAATAATATTTAAAACACTTGCACAATGAGACATTACACCTATTTCAATATTTTTTATTGGCAAAAAATTAAAAAATAATAAAATGCTGCTTTAGTTTTTCAATACTTTATATATATTTTTTTAAGATTTTTGGGGTTATAGATAAGTAAAACTTCTCATAGAATGTGTAAACAGTTTACTTGCAAATTTCTCTTTTATTGCAGATAAACTGCCACAG
>NZ_JARVCN010000221.1:0-5514 GCF_038442745.1 Crocosphaera sp. Alani8 | reverse complement strand
ATCTTTGTCCCCTAACTTTCGGCGAGTCCCCCCAGACTTTTTGAGAAGCTTCTTGAACCCATACAAATATTCGGTAAAAGGGTATTAGTAACTAGTGCAATTTTAGTACCTATTGTTACTATTTTATCTTTATTCCTTTCCCGTAGATTAGTAATGCCGATTTATCGCTTAATTTCAGATGCAAAAAAAATAACTTCGGGGGAAACAAATGTGGTTGTAACTGTGCCATCTGATGATGAATTTTGCCAACTGGCGGGTGCATTTAATAAAATGGCGAGAACAATTGATGAAGAAAAAAAAGCTTTAGAAGAACAAATTAAAAAAAATGATTCCCTACTCCTAAAAACTCTGCCGGCACCTATTGTTATGAGGTTAAAGCAAGGGGAAGAAAAAATTGCTGACAAATTTCCCCACGTAACAGTATTATCAGCAAATATTGTCGGATTTGATGAAGAATGTGATCTAATGAGTGCTGAAGAAGCAGTAGGACTTTTAAATGATATTGTTAGTGCCTTTGACGATGCTGCACTACGCCACGATGTGGAAAAAATCAGTACAGTAGGGACCTCTTATTTAGCAGCAAGTGGCTTATTTGTGCCAAGACTAGATCGAGATAAAGCAGTGGTAGAATTAGGTCTAGAAATGCTAAGAATTGTACGTGCTTTTAGTCAAGAAAAACACCTAAACTTTGAGATTAGGATTGGTATTTACTCAGGAGAAGTGATTGGAGGATTATTAGGTAAGCAAAAATTCATTTATAACTTAATGGGAAATACTGCAAAAATTGCTCGCTTTTTAATGATTGTCAACTCTGTAGAAGGTAAACCAAATTCTATTCTAGTGAGTGAAAGTTTATACGAACCCTTGCAGGAATTTTACCAATTTTCTAAGATGGGAGAGATGGATATCCCTGGACAGGGTAAAGTAGCAGTTTGGTTGTTAAGGGATGGTATTCACAAAAAATAACTCGCTTTAGTTTTTATCTTTGTTCCTAAAATAAGCATTATGATAGAAGCAACAATGTTAAATTAGGGCTGAGTCACTTAACCATTCCCAATTCCCCTGTAAATTTGCTACAATTTCGGCACAATGGAAATACACGCATCAATTGCAATTGCTTAAGAAAGTCAACACCATACACATTCTAGTTTGTCTCATGAGAAAACGTGCATTTTGGGTAACTCTTCTCGCTATTTTTTCCCTTTCGTTAAACTGTTTTGCTTGGACTCCCAATGCTAATGCTTTCACAGAAAACCAAAAGCTACTTTTGCAGTCATGGCGATTGGTTAATCAATCCTATTTAGATGATACCTTCAACCACCAAAATTGGTGGGTATTAAGACAAGATTTATTGAAACGTTCCCTAGATGATCGCGAGGAAACATACGATGCGATCGAGGAAATGTTAGCCACTCTTGATGAACCTTTTACCCGTTTATTAAGACCTGAACAGTATCATAATTTACAAGTCAGCACCGCAGGAGAATTATCCGGTGTGGGTTTACAAATTAACATTAATCCCGATACCGGTAATTTAGAAGTTGTCTCTCCTATCGAGGGTTCTCCAGCAGAAGCTGCTGGAATTAAAGCGCGCGATCGCATCCTTAGAATTGACGATGTAGACACCACCACATTAACACTAGATGAAGCGGCAACTCGCATGCGCGGTCCCAGTGGGACAACGGTATCTTTAACCATTTTACCCCACACAAAAGAATCAGAAATGCGAGAAATAGAAATTACTCGCAACCGCATTTCTTTGAGTCCAGTTACTGCTAGTTTAAATCAACCAACTCCTAACCTTCCTATCGGGTACATCCGTTTAAATCAGTTCAGTGCTAATGCTGCTGAAGAAATGGCGCAAGCTATTAGTAACCTAGAAAAAGAAGGAGCTGAAGGCTATATTTTAGACCTCAGAAATAACCCAGGTGGACTGCTGCAAGCGGGGATAGAAATTGCCCGTTTATGGATGAATCAAGGTACCATTGTTTATACAGTTAACCGTCAAGGGGTACAAGATAGTTTTAGCGCAGTAGGAAACGCCTTAACAGATGACCCTTTGGTTTTGTTGGTTAATCAAGGAACCGCTAGTGCTAGTGAAATTCTAGCCGGTGCTTTAAAAGATAATGGAAGAGCAACATTGGTAGGGGAAAAAACCTTCGGCAAGGGTTTAATTCAATCCTTATTTGAATTACCCGATGGTGCAGGTTTAGCTATTACTGTTGCCAAATACGAAACACCTAACCACAACGATATCCATAAACTAGGAATTCAACCCGATAAAGTTGTTACTCAAGAGCCTATTTCCTACAGACAAATTGCTACAGGAGAAGATTTACAATATGAGGCAGCGGTGGAACTATTAACCGGTAATTCCATATTAGCTAAAGCAAGTTAGATTAGCTTTTCAGTCAACAGTTATCAGTAAACAATAATAGTTTAAATTGCTTACTGGTAACTATTTTCAGGCAAATTTCTAGTTAAGATAAATCATTGGAATCGAGTTTATAGAATATGAAAATTGCTACTTGGAATGTTAATTCAATCCGTACTAGACAGCCTCATGTTATTGAATGGTTGAATGAGCATTCTATCGATGTTCTCTGTTTACAAGAAACTAAAGTAATTGACAAAGACTTCCCAAAGCAACCTTTTGAAGAATTGGGTTATCATACTTATGTTTATGGACAAAAAGCTTACAATGGTGTCGCTATTTTTAGCCGTCAACCTATGACAGAAATTATAACAGGATTTACCCCAATTGTGGGAGAAGAGATAACCCAACAATTTGACGAACAAAAAAGGATTATTTCAGGTATTATTAACGACATTCGTATTATTAACGTATATGTTCCTAACGGAGCGGCAGTAGGTAGTGAAAAATACGAGTACAAGTTACAGTGGTTTCAAGTCTTGAAGACTTATTTACATAGTTTAATTGGCACAGAATCCCCTGAATTATGTATTTGTGGAGACTTTAACATTGCCCTAGAAGATAAAGATATTTACACTTCTAAAGGAAGAGAAAATCACATAATGTCTTCTCCTTTAGAAAGAGAAACATTACAAAATATATTAGAGATTGGTTTAAAAGATGTCTTCAGAAAATTCACAACAGATACAGGACATTTTAGTTGGTGGGATTATCGAGCAGGAGGATTTCAACGCAATCGAGGTTGGCGCATCGATCATATTTACCTTACTAATAAATTATACGAAAATGCACTCAATTGTACAATTGATGTAGAACCTAGAAAAAAAGAAAAACCAAGCGATCATACTCCAGTCATTCTTGAAATATAGCTTAGAATAATTGATATAAATATGAAACAAAAACGCCCCATTGCTGTTGATTTGTTTGCCGGTGTTGGGGGAATGACATTAGGATTTGAACAAGCAGGTTTTGATGTTTTAGCGTCCGTAGAATTTGATCCAATTCACTGTGCGACTCATCGTTATAATTTCCCTTTTTGGACAACGGTTTGTGCCTCAGTAACAACTATAACAGGGGACAATATTAGAGAATTATCAAAGATTAAAAACAAACCAATTGATGTTGTTTTTGGAGGTCCACCGTGTCAAGGATTTTCTTTAATGGGAAAAAGAAGTTTAGATGATGATCGCAACTCTTTAATTAAGCACTTTGTTCGCTTAGTTTTGGAGTTACAACCTAACTATTTTGTTATGGAAAACGTTCCAGGAATTACTATTGGGAAACATCAATTTATATTACAACAACTTTTTGATGAATTTGCCAAACATAATTATCAAGTTAAAAGCGATTATCAAATTTTAAATGCAGCTAATTATGGAGTTCCCCAACTAAGAAAAAGATTGTTCATTCTTGGCGGGAAACAAGAATTGAATTTACCCAGTTATCCTAAATTAACTACTAATTATCAGCAAAATAATAACTTATGTTTACCTCCTACCCCAACCGTTAAAGATGCTATTCAAGATTTACCAGAAGTTACTAAGTATCCAGAATTAAATCATCAAGATTGGGTATTCGCTGACCATGAAAAACCAAGCGATTATGTCAAACAATTAAGAAATTTATCCCACCTAATTGATGATTATTCCTACCCGAGACACTATAATAAACACCTTTTAACCTCTAGTTTAAGAACAAAACATCAACAAAAATCTATAGAAAGATTTAATAATACTTCTCCAGGAAAAATAGAACCTGTTAGTCGATTTCTGAGACTACATCCTGACGGTTTTTGTAATACTTTACGAGCCGGTACACCTAGTAATCGTGGGGGACATACTTCCCCTCGTCCCATTCATCCTTTTACCCCTAGATGTATCACCGTTAGAGAAGCCGCCAGACTTCATTCATATCCTGATTGGTTTAGGTTTCATGTCACAAAATGGCACGGTTTTAGACAGATTGGAAATTCAGTTCCTCCCTTATTAGCTAAAGCAGTTGCCAAAGAAATCATTAAAGTTCTTGAAATTTCACCAGTTAAACCAAGAATTAATTATAACTTAGAAGGTGAAGAACTATTAAGCTTCAATCCATCTCAAGCAGCTAATTATTATGATGTGAGTCCTCATATTTTTGGTAAAAGAATTAGGGAAAAACAGCGCAAATAGATAAATTTTTTGACTTATTCTTACTCATTTATGTGAAGAAATATCAAGATTTAGTTAAGAAAAGAATAAGCTTAGGTAAATTTGGAGTTAATAAACCAATCGTACCAATTTTATTATGTCCTTTACACTTTTTCAGCCTGACTATCAACCTCAACCTTTTGACTTTAATAGAAAGAATTTTGAAAAGTTACCTCTAAGTGAACAAAGTCAATATTTACCTAATTTTATTAATGCTTACCTCTTAGCTCGAATATCTCAATTGTCATATAAAAGTTCTGTTAATGCTAAACATTCAGATAAAAGTTATCGAGATGCTATCCGTTGTACATTAATGATCTCAGGAATTAGTTATGAAGATGCTAAAAAAACGATTTTTTTAAATAGTCGTGATATCGTCCTGGATATTGAAGGTAACTATATCCCAGGAACTCAAGGTCTAATTATTTTTCATGACAAAACAGCAATTATTTCGTTTCGAGGATCTGAAAAAAAAATTAATGACTGGTCATCTAATTTTAAGGTAAAACGAGTTGACTTTACTCATAGAAAGGGGAAAGTCCATAGAGGTTTTTTATCAGCATTTGACGCTGTTATCCCGGAGGAAGGAAAACATAAACTTGAATTCGATGATGTGATCGAAAGACTGAAAAAATGTCAATATGTTTGGTTAACTGGTCACAGTTTAGGAGGAGCGATCGCCATTGTTGCTGCAAATTTTCTACAAAAGAAAGGGGTAAATATTTCGGGAATCTATACCTTTGGTGCGCCTCGTGTGGGAAATAAAGATTATAGAGACTACGTTAATAACTTGTTGAAAAATAAGTATTGGCGATTTATGCACGATCACGATGTTGTACCCCAGATTCCGCACTTCAAAAGTAGCATTTTATACTACAAGTTTGTTTAGAAAAA
>NZ_JARVCN010000220.1:0-5519 GCF_038442745.1 Crocosphaera sp. Alani8 | reverse complement strand
TTTGCTTTCTTAGTCAAGTACATTTTATACCATTTTAGATGAGCTTACCCTGAATAGAAACGCCGGGTTGAGAAACCGTTTTTGTGATCTCGGTTTCATTCTCTTCTTGTCCACCAACCACAGGAAAAGCTGTGCAAGTTTCTGCATAACTATGTCCAATGTTACCAACTACCAAGTTAGCCGATGTTAGCAAACTAATTCCCAATAAATAAGTTAACTTTTTACTTAAAAAACAGTTCATAATTATCCTCTTATATAAAACAATGATTATGCTACCGCAAACTGTAAAATTATGCTTTGAACAGTTACAAATCTTTAAATTCTATTTCCTTTTTACTGAAAGGTAAGTCTTGATTAATCGCATCAATTTCTTCTTGTTCCATTTTATTAATTTCGGGGATATAGTGAACAAGAATTTGAGTCATTTTTTGATCATAAAATCGGTGTAAACTATAATTAGGGGTAGCAGGGAAACCACGCCTTCTTTTGTGTCTTCCTCCTGCACCAGGATCAAACATAGTTATACCTTCTTTTATTGCCCATTCTATTGGTTGATAATAACAAGCTTCAAAATGAAGACAATCGTATTCTTCAAAAGATCCCCAATAACGTCCATATAAATTATCTCCTTTTCTGATACAAAAAGACATTCCTACGGGTTTACGCTCATCATAATCTGTATAGGCAGCCGCTAAGACAATGCGATGGGAATAATGAGGATAAAGTTGATCAAAAAATTTACGAGTTAGATATTTACTTCCCCAGTAAAACTTTTCACAAGTGTTACTATAAAACTGATGAATTAAAGGATATAAATGATGAGGTATATCATCTCCTGTTAAGATTTTTATATTTAAGTTCGCTTTATTAACTGCTTTTCTTTCTCGTTTTATATTGCGTCTTTGGTTGGCATTAAACTGTTTCAAATAGTCGTCAAAATTATTAAAATTGGGATTAGACCAAATGTAGCTATGATGTAACCAACTACTAAACCCATAATTCTCGATTATAGGTTTCCAGTCAGGATCAACAAACAAAAAATGACAACCTGATATTCTATTTTGATCACAAAAACGATCAATAGCAGCTATCATAATTTCTGTAATTTCTGTTTCATTTTCATTGGGAGAAATCAAAAAACGATACCCCACTGCAGGAGTAAAAGGTGTCATTCCTAGAAGTTTAGGATAATAAGAAATACCCAAACGATGGGATAAATCAGCCCATTGATGGTCAAAAACAAATTCTCCATAACTATGACCTTTAATGTACAAAGGTGCAGCCCCAATTAACTCTTTATCTCGCCATATAGTGAGATGACAAGGTTGCCATCCTGCACGAGGTATGGCACTTTTAGAAGTTTCGATATTATTGAGCCATTCCCACTCTAAAAAAGGGGTTTTTAGTGGGGTTGCTAGTTCGTTCCAAACCTGTTTCGGTATTTCAGAAATTTTTTCAATCCAACTAATAGAGTATTGTGGTTTTGCTCGTTTGAACATAAATTAATTTTGTTTGATAAACTTCTTCTCTAGGATAATAAATTTTTATCTAAATGACATCCTAAATTATTAATTACCTAGACATGACTTTATAGTGTAAGAAAATTTCTTGTTCTATTTGTTCTAGACTTGATAATTCTAATTGTTGACTACAAAATGAAAGAAACCCCTTTCCTTCTACTGGGGTTGGTGCTGTTTTTCCTCCCAAAATATAGGGACAAAGAGTTAACCAAAATTCATCAATTAAATTTTCTTCTAAACAACTGGCAACCAGAGTCCCACCTCCCAAAATAGCTAAATCATTTAGTCCCATTTGTTTTAAGATTTTAAATGCTTTAATTAAGTCAATTTTCCCTGTTTCTTTAGTAGAAAATATTAATACTTTTTCAAATATAGAAGCATTATTTTTTGCTCCTTTTTCCGTGGTAATTAACCAATGTGGAACACATTGAGAAAAAAAGCGTAAGTTAGAATCAATTTCCCCTGAAGCAGAAACAACAATATTAATGGGTTGACTAGGTTTATTTTTTCGTTTTCTGGTAGCTAATAAGTCAGTATTTTTAACTGTTAAAGTTGTACCATAGGCTCTTAATGTTCCTGCACCAAATATAATACCATCTACTAATGATATTTTTTCTTCTAAATGATTTTTATCAATATCTGAACCAAACCTCGCTGCATTGCGCTGAAAATCGGCAATTTTTCCATCAGCAGTCATGGCTAAAATAACTGTTGTTTTGGGTCTATTTTGCATCTGTAAAGTCTATACTATTTTCACCAACTTAGTTACTGTAGCGTAGATAATACCTATCTAACAAGGTTGTACTTAGAAGTTCCCATAATGTTGTAGTGGCACGTCATAACATCCAATTCTTAGTCAAAAAATCAAGGTAATTATGAATTAATTATATGAGCAAGAGTATCATCAAGAATCAATCCATTTTGAAAAATCTTGAGAAAACTTATTTAAGGAAAGTAAATAAATCTCATTATCTTGGTTAACAAGTTCATGGGTTTTTGAGGTATTATATCCCCAGTCAGCTAGAAATAAATTAACTTGTTTTAAATCGTCTTGACTTTGTACCTTTTTTAACGTCTTTAATAAGTCTTCAATAAACCATAAATTGTTAGGAGTTTCTTGATTATTTTTGAGGATTTGACGTAAGGTTTCATACTTTGGTTGTTTAACTTCCTTCCCAAAAATATTAACTTCAGGAAAAGATAAATTTTGTTGTTTTAGAAGCTGTTTAACAAATCTTCCCTCTTTTGTTGTAACAATATATAATCGGGTAGAAGAATTTAATATTTGTCCTAATTTCTCTAATACCCCTGGATAAAATTCGTGTAACGCTAACCAGTTATCTAAATCTGTTTTAATCCAATCATCTCTCACCCCATCAAGGGTAGCCATAACTTCCTCTTTATTTAAGTTTTCTTTAGTGACAATTTCAGAACAAATCTGATGCCAGTTACTTACTATATTTGGTTTTTCATACTCTAACACTAATGCTCGCAATAAAATAGGCATTTCCCAACCAGTTTCGATGACAGGACGTAATTGATAAAAAGAATTAGCGCAACTTTCTAAATTATCTTCAGAATGACTGTTCCATAGTTTTTGATAGGTTCTTAAGGTTGTTTGGAAATATTCCTTTAAACCGTTACAAATGACTCCATCAAAATCAAGGGCTAAAATTTTAGGGGTATTGCTCATGATCATTCGTAGATAAAATTATTACAATTAATTACTCTTAGATTGAACTTTATTTTAACATTTTCATCCTTTACAGTAAATTAAAATAAAATATTATTATCGGGTTCTAGAAAACTAAATAAATCTTAAAAAATCTATAAAAAAAGCTCCTAATCGCTCCAGCTAAAATACAAGCAAATCCAGGAATTATCAAATGATTCCTACTTATGTTAGAATACTGTAAATCTTATCTAAAAATTATTAATTTTCATGAATATTTCTGACTATGTCAACGGTTTTGTTGCTTTATTTGCCATCTCCAATCCTATTGGCAACTTACCTATTTATATTGGATTAACAGCTAATAGAAGCCAGAAACAAAGACAACAAATAATTAGAACTGCCTCAATTACCTTTACTATTATTTTAATTGTTTCTTGTTTTATAGGAGAAGCTATTTTATCCGCTTTTGGCATTAGTATTGCTTCTTTTAGAGTAGCGGGAGGTTTTCTCATTTTTATTGTAGGGTTTCATATGTTGCAAGCTAAAACTAGTGAAGTTAAACATACCTCAGAAGAAAACGAAGAAGCACAAACAGCTAACTCTATTGCCATTGTTCCTTTAGCTTTACCTTTGTTAGCTGGTCCAGGTACCATTAGTTCAACAATTGTTTTAGCCCATAAGACGCAATCAATAACTGATAAACTAGGATTGTCTATAGCAATCATTGTTTTAGGCAATTTGATTTTTATAGTCTATAGTTTTGCTCCTATGATTGGTAGATTTTTGGGTAAAACAGGTATGAATATTGTCACTCGTTTAATGGGTTTAGTTACTATGGCTATGGCGGTTGAATTTATGGCTAATGGTTTAGGAACTTTGTTTCCTGGATGGAAATGATGGCTACAGCTTTAATGAAGTTAAACCCCAAACTGTAAATCATTAGGAGAAACCGTTGCAACACGAGTCAGCTTATTGGTTAGCTTGGTCAAAAATACCTGGAGTCGGTCCTATCTTATTAAAACGGGTATGGCAACAGTTTGGCAGCCTAGAAAACGCATGGAATGCACCTGGACAAACATTAGGACAAATAGAAGGAATCGGAGCAAAATTACTGAAAACGATCCAACAACAGCGATCGCAGGTTAATCCTCTTCAATTATTGCAACAACATTCACAAAAAAATCCCCAATTTTGGACTCCTAGTAACAATAATTATCCCCGTTTATTATTAGAAATTCCTAGTCCTCCCCCTCTACTTTATTATCAGGGACAGGTCAATTTATTAGAAAATCAAGGACAAATCCCCTGTGTAGGTATTGTCGGCACTCGTTACCCCACCGAACATGGTCGCCGTTGGACTCGGAAGATTGCCATCGCCCTCGTTAAACACGGGTTTACAGTGGTTTCAGGCATGGCGGCAGGTATCGATGGTGTAGCCCATCAAGCTTGTTTAGAAGCCGGAGGTCGAACGATCGCAGTTTTAGGAACGGGGGTGGATATAGTATATCCCAGTCATCATCGTCAGTTGCACCGAGACTTACAAAAACGGGGTTTAATCGTCAGTGAATACCCTTCTGGAACTCCAGGCGATCGTCGTCATTTTCCAGCCAGAAATCGCATCATTGCAGGGTTAAGTCGGGCTGTATTAGTTATGGAAGCACCGGAGAAGTCTGGGGCGTTAATTACGGCGCGCTATGCTAACGAGTTTTGCAGAGATGTCTATACGTTGCCAAACTCCCCCGATGTTGCTCAAGCTAGGGGATGTTTGCGATTAATCCATCACGGGGCAGAAATGATTCTTACAACGGATGGATTATTAGAGATGTTGGGAACTATTCCTAAGTTGGATCAGGGAGAACAACTATCCTTATTTGATCTAGAAAAAAAGGAAGCTTTACCAAAGTTAGAACCAGATTTATTAAAGATATTTCAAGCTATTTCTGATGAGGAAACCTCTTTTGACATTGTTGTAGAAAAAAGCGGTTTACCCACTGCTCAAGTTTCAGGGGGATTATTACAACTAGAATTAGAAGGATTAGTTACTCAGTTACCAGGGATGCGGTATCAAAAGTCTAAGTAGATCACAGATTTCCTAGTTAAGATTGCAGGGGAGAAAGAATAAGAGAAAAAACAGAAACTTATTAAGTCTTTAATTTGACACTCCCACGGGTAGAACCGCGTGGGATTCTTCTCTCACAGGCTCTTATCTAGCCAATTAGAAATTGACCCCGATAGAACGCCTCCAGAAGCTTCTTTATTCACGGGCTGTCCGACCGCATTTCGACTACGCTCAATGCAAGCTACTAATCCTCGATTTCTTATTA
>NZ_JARVCN010000219.1:0-5561 GCF_038442745.1 Crocosphaera sp. Alani8 | reverse complement strand
TTGCTCTATAAAAAACCCCATCTTCATTCTCATAAATCATTCCTGATTGCTATAGTTAGGATAACTTACTGAATTTCATCAAATGTTTTTGTTTTTAGCAAGTCTTTCCCTCTCCTCAAGTATCAAGATTTCTAAACACTTTGACAAGCTACTTATCTCCCTTTTTTCTACGATCGCTTTAAAATCCTTTAAAACATACGGGTAGATCGACAAATGCAACGGTTGTTTTGTGATTCTCACTTTCTACCTACGTAAAAGATGACCGTGATTAATATCGTTTCCATTCTAATATTTTCGATTCATGATTGAGTTAACCTCAATTTGAAGAAAATGTTAAGACTTGCTGTTTTATCCGCACTCGTTTTTTTTCTCATCGTTGGCAGTTCACAGTTAGCCAAAGCCTATCCGGCTCAACCCCAAGCACCACCAGCACAAGTTACTAAAACCTCTCAATCTTCTCAACAGTTACCCCCGTGGGTTAGTCTTGGCGGCGGTTGCTTAGCCGGTGGAGGATTGGGAGCATGGGGGAAAGAGAAGCTCAACGAACTTTTGCAGAAGTCACAGGATGGACTTCTGCAACAGGATTACACGGCCTGTCCTCAATACGTCAACGATCGCATCCAAGGTCTTGAAGTCATGCTAAAAAAATTAAGCCGTCGATTCAATTACATGGAAAAGGGGCTAATTCGCCACCTTCCTAAGTATCAATGTTACGGCGATTCTCAAAATTTAAACAATACCAACCACTAAATAATAAATAACTTAAAATGAAAAAATTTACTGCACTCGCACAAACCCGTATTGGCAAAAATGTTGCTCCTCAAAAACTTTATACAGAAGGTTCAGCAATACAAATTGAGGAGATTTTAGAAGAAACTGAAGAACAAATTCTATGCAAATTAGCTTATGGTCAAGGGGATTGGTGGCTATTTAAAGAGAACTGGGGATTCCCCAAAAATTCCTCAATGCCTACTCCAACGAACACGGTCAAACCATTCAACAAAGAAAAAACTTTAGCTCAAAAGATTGTTGATTGTTGTAAATCTAGGAATTATCCTTTGAGAACTGGGAACGGAGAAATCAATATTGTTGCCGTTGAGGGGATGAATGTCGATGGTTCCTTTAATAACGATCAGGCTAATTTGTGGAATGATGCGATCGCTATTATGGTCTTTGAAAACGGGACACCCAAATTAAAATGTTGTTACTCAGGCACAACGGAACCTGGTAGAACGGTAACACAAAACCCCTATCGTGGTACAACTGGAGCGGCTAGGTTGGACACTGGACACCACCAAGACTTATGGCAGGTTGGTCTTCACCGAGGTTATGAAGCTTTAGCCCAAAATTCTAACGCTGCTAGATTGGTTCGCGATCGAAATAAGAATTATTCTCGGGATGATAAGGTTACTGTCGAAACTGGTAGAGGCATTAATCTACACACCACAAAGACAACTGGTTGGCGTGGTAGTGCAGGGTTAACCATAGAGAATTGGTCTGCCGGTTGTGTGGTCATTCAAGACCCAACACAGTTTCTAAATCTAATGAAAATTGTCAAGTCTGACCCTCAGTATAAAGCCAATAAATCTTACAAGTTTGATTTTATCTTGCTGTGGTCAAGATGGTTGGCTGTGTCAGCGGTTGAGGAAGCTGTGAAGAGCATTCAAACACTGGAGCTAGAATTAAAAAAAGCTGTTGACTTTACCAAAAAACACGAAGGGATGATACTGGACGCTTACGCTGATCCTTTACACGGTTGGGGTGTTCCCACTATCGGAATGGGGACAACGGTTTACCCCAATGGAACCAAGGTCAAACAAGGCGATCGTATTACGGAATCACAGGCTTACGAGTACGCTATGGATTTTCTGAAAACTCACTTAAGACCACAGTTAAGCAAAATTCCAACTTGGGACCGAATGAGCGTCAACCAGTGTGTTGCCCTGTATAGCTTTGGTTACAATTCTACAAAGGACGGAACTTTACCTCGATTACTGCTGTTTGCGACTCTCCTGAAAGATGGGATGACCAGGCATGGGTCAAGGCACAGTTCGTCAAGTACAGGAATCCAGGTTCCAATGTTGAAGCTGGTTTGAGAAAGCGGAGAATTGAAGAAGCACAACTTTTCTGCAGTTAACTGGGAATTGTAGCTGTTGATCACCAATCTTGTGCAGACAAAAAATCGATACCTGCTTTCTCTGCACATTGGCGCACCGCGAAGCGGATCTCTTCGAGATCGCTCTCCATATCTCCTACCAATAATTCTTGTGTAGGCAAACTTGCAAATTGCTCTCTATACCACTGAATCATTCCAATTCCAGGTTTCCTGAAACTGTCAAAACTTCCCTGGTTTTTAATAGTTTCATTTTTCCCGTTGGGGCGAACTCTGATCATAGTTTCTCCCTCGTCAGGACAAAATAAAATTGTCCATAATTGAGGAAACAAACTCATTGTCACAACCTGTTCTTTTATACAATCTTCTAATGTTTTATGTCCGAAATCAACTCCTTTTTGATTGGTAATTCCAATTATATTCCATCCATTATTATGGTATACTTGAGTTATATAACTGGCTTTCTCCAATGGTTTTTGATCATCGGGTTTGGTGATAAATTTTTCTCCCGATTTTGTCGTTCTAATTGTCCCATCTAAATCTAGAAAGAGTAGCTTATTCATGTTATTAAATAAAACAAATGATCTCCTTTAATTAGCGTAATAATAAGATACCAGCCTTGATCAAGGTTATCGTCGGGAACTGGCGTGGGGACAAAAATCATCAATCCAAGGTAGGGCAACTAGACGAAGCCATTTGGTTGATTCATGCCTTTCAGAAAAAATCCATGTAGAAATTACTGTGACAAACCATCAAAAACAAAGGGATTTTTCCTCCAGGTTATTCTTTCGATCTTAGCTAGGTTTTATTTTTCTTTTAGTAATACGTCGCCAAAATCCTTTTACGACTTTGAATTGCTCGATAATATGCAAGATAATAAATGCTAAAAAAGTATAAGCCAGCCAAAAATGAATGTTTCGACCTAAGTCCACCAAGTTACTATTCTGAGGAAATAAATCAGGTAGAGTAACACCGAAAAATCGTACATTATTGTTTTGAAAAGAGTTAGAAAAAAAGAAGCCACTAATGGGAATAACCAACATAAAGACATAAAGAGAAGTATGTAAAGCTACTTTTTGTATCCATTGAGAACTATACTTGGGCAATCGCTTAGTATATTTTTTCCACCAGACTCGTAATAGAGTTAAAATTCTCCAAGTTAGTAAAGCCATTGTCAACACGCCTATAGATTTATGAAAATCATAAAGAAAGTTTCGTCCAAAGACTTCTCTTGGCAAACGGGACATTAAAGAACCACCAATGAAGAGGAAAATATAACAATAAAACATCCACCAATGGAGCGACATTAAATTTTTATAAGCAGAATTTTTTCTTGATTTTGTTATTTTTGAACTTTGAGTCATGACTTTTTCCCAAGTTACTTTACAGTAATACTATTATTTGTTGAATTGATATTGATATTAATTCAACAAATACAAAAGAGTACAGTTTTAGTATCGGTAATAATTGATTAACTCATAATAATGACCTCTGAATATTTTTCAGTTTTCTGTACATCTTTCAAGATAGATTATTTATCATGAAAAGACAATAGGCTATTTTATGGACAGATTGTCAACAAAAAAACGACAGTTGATCACAATAATCTTTATTCCTTATCCTAATTTCTTTTCCCAGAATAATGCTTTGCCCATTTTGGGATTTAGCTCATAGCCTCTGAATCCGAATGCTTTGTATGCTGACTGAGCAACATGATTTCCTTCAAGCACTTCGAGAGTAAGTTTACAGCAACCCAAATCGTATGCGATTTCCTCAGCTTTGTTTAAAAGAAGTTTGGACAAGCCTCGTCTACGGTAGGGTAAAGCAACAATTACATCATGGATATTGAGTAATGGCTTACAAGCAAAGGTAGAAAATCCTTCTAAGCAAACAACAAGCCCGGCGGGTTGAGAATCAACAAATGCGAGAATAACATGAGCCGATTTTCTCTTTGCAAGCTCTGTTGGAAGATTAGCCTTCACCTCATCGGAGAGACCTTGACCACCACCCATTGGATCAAGTGCATACTGATCCATTAACTGGATCAGAGCTTTCACATGAGCAGATAACTTAAAGTCTGCTTCTATAATGTCAATCATGTTTCAATCAATTTCTTGACTATTCTACATCAACAATTGTTGGCACTTTGAAGTGACATCCTCCCACACCAAATCACAGATTATGGTGTGGGCTTCCCAACTCGCATCGGGGATCTTTCTGCCCACAGAGGGATATTTCCCCTACGCCAGTTATCTAGGCTCATCACCCCCGACACCTCGACTTGACAGACGGTTTCCGTTCGGCAGAGTCCCTGCCTACTATCTGGAGTTTAGACTAAACACTCATACTGTACAGTCTAGTCTAACGATTTAGAAGTCATAAAAATATGATTTAGCCTGTCAGAAAAGCTGAAAATAATACTAATATATTGATGAAAAACTTTAAGCAGCCTTTTTCTTGGCTTTTTTCTGTCGAGTAACTGTCTTTTTAACAGTGGGATAATGAGGTCTTTTATTCCTTTTTTTACCTTTCTTCCAACCAGGAGACTTTCCACGGGGTTTGGGCGGTTTTGCCGGTGTGCCAATCACCGTTAAAAGTCCTGAAAAGCTTTGTGCTACTCGACCTGGGGTCAACTTATCCCTTGTTTGCGGTTTCTGCCAAGGAAGAGGATTATCTTCTATTATGTCACGACCTAACCATAATTGCCATGTTAAAATAGGCATTAAGTGACTCCATCGCTGTCCTTTTTCTGTGGTTCCCAATTTGGCCTTAGTCCAATGCAATCTTTGTTTAACAAAACGATTCCAGTGTTCAATGGCAAAGCGTCTCAAGTATAATTCCCAAATCCATTTTAAAGATAGTATTTCATCACCAATCCATGCTAACCACATCGGTTTTGCTACTTTTTTGGAAAGTTCTTTTCCCCTTCGTTGAATCAAGACGATTTCCATCGGTTGGGCAGCAGATTGATAGAAATGAAACTTACTCCATCTTGTGATTTCTACTGTCCCCCAGGTTGAGTCATTAATTTCTACTGTTTCAACAGGAATGCCCCAAGTTGTGGGGTCAGATAGTTTCATTTTCTCACCATGTTTTCTGGGTCTTCCTTTCCCTTGATATTTTGGCGGTTCTGCATAAATACAACGATTTGGACTTAAACGCATTAAAAAGTCAGCATCTATTCATGAATGTCATTTTAACAAATTTTGCACACCCGTATTCACTATCCCATAATGTAATCGGTCTTTCTTTGAGATATTTACGAACTTGTTTAACCTGTAAAATTGCCTTGACTATCGGTGTTTGATGAGATGTAATTAAATCGTGCCTTAATGGTAATGCCCAACTTCCGTTTTCTTCAGGAATCCATGCCAATGTACTGTAACCATGCCCTAAAGGAAGCTTCTCAAAAAGTCTGGGGGGACTCGCCGAAAGTTAGGGGACAAAG
>NZ_JARVCN010000218.1:0-5572 GCF_038442745.1 Crocosphaera sp. Alani8 | reverse complement strand
TCGCTCCTTATTTATACAGACTCTTCGAGTCCAGCAACGGAAAATTTACAGGTGGAACTTTTTTGGAGAAGTAAACCAGCTAAATAAAATAACCAAGTTAGTGGGCTTTGTTGATAAAAAATGACCTTTCATATGAATTCTAGTGATGCTAATTATGGATTTCTATACAAGGCAGTGTTTTGGTTAGTTCCTGAAGCCGCCCCCAGAAATATTGAGTTGGCTTGGCTGCCATTCTTTGTTGTTCCCATAAGTCTTTAGCTTCTTGTGCTGCTGTTTTTCCTGCTTCTGCGTGTAAGCGATCACAATCACACTCAGATAATTGAGCAGCCAAGTGATAGTGAAAAATGGCTTGTTCAAACTCTCCTGCTGTTTCATAATCAAAGGCTTGGCGAAAGTGTTTATCTAGTTCACTCTCGGAAGCAGTTGGCTCATCAGAAGGGTTAAGAGGCCGTTTAATCTCGCTACAAGGTTGAACCACCCCTTCTTTGAGAAGAGGAACAGGACTCGAAGCCTCTCCATAATCTTGCTCAGACAAGAGATTACAGGAGGTGGCTATCACTGTTATTAAAATGGTCAATCTCTTCAACATCCCCAACCCTCTTAAGCTAAGTGCGAGCATTCTATGCTGTCGCTCCAGCTTTATCTAGTGCCTCCTCAAACTCCTTGGCATAGTTTTCTATCAAACTTGCTTTATCGAGACCGTTAATGACTTTTCTGGCATGGTAGTAATCGACTATTTGTCCCTTATCTGGATCGCCAATATAGTTCTTCAAGGCTTTACCCGTGAAGATTCCGTTAAACATTCCGTAAAACATAATAACGGCGGCATATCTATCATCTTTCACAGCTTCGGGATCAGTGGTGAAGTCGGGACTACCAGGATAAAACCCCCGTACAATAGGAGTCATGGCTGTGTAATTTCGCCGTCCTGTTAACTGGACGTAACCACGACCACGAAATCTTGGGCCATCATCGGGCTGACCACCATAAGCCGGTCCATTCCCTAAATCTTTTCTATTACAGTATCGGCGAAAATACTCAAAGCTTCCATATTCGGTAATGGGTTGCATCGTCCGTGCTGTTTCGTGAAAAGTTGTGGCTAACATATAGGCCAGCCATCCAATGCTGCGAATATCCCAGTTTACCTTAAAATCCCCTGTAGGTTGTACAGGTGGATCTTCCCAAAAATTGAGAATTGCCTCCATTCCGTCCACTTGACCCTGAGTCAGTCTTCCGCCAAATACGTCAGCTCGGACATCATCGTAAAATACTGCTCTATCCATCAAAAACTTTCTCCCTTAATTAAGTATGTTTAGCACAAAATTGTTGATTTATTTCTAATAATTGAGTTTACTGACCAGATAAATCATAACTTGTTCATTCCCCACCTAAGTGTCTATCAGTCACAAAACTTTGCGAAAATTTCCTCACTCGATTTGGTTGATGATTAGATGTTTTCGGTTCTACCGAACTTACTGTGTGATAGCTATAAAGATTTTTGGCGATCGCTTTGGCTCAAATAAATTCACCGAAATGGGCAAATTTTTGCAACCATGCCTGTGCATCTTGGTAAAACTCAAATTCTTGTTCAAGTTGTTTAAATTCAGGAGTATGAATCCTTATTTGTCCATTAACCCATTTTTCTGGGCAATGTTTGTGCAATAATTCGTGATATAAAATAAATTCGACTACAAAAGAAGGAATGTTGTTATCATCAAGAGTTAAACTAATGACAACACGATCTCGACTTGGTTCATAATGTCCAAATTTTCGTCGGGTTAAAGATTGACTCCAACTTAACCGAGGCTTACTCAGACCATTGTTAAAATACTGGCGATTAATTTTCTCAAATAATAAATCGAGATCTAAAAATTGTCCTTGAGGGTTATCGGCTTCAATTTCCGCACTTAAATCTAATTCTAAAAGAATATCGCTATATTCTTCCCCAACAGCATATTGTTTAATAATTTGAGTGTTTTTGGCTGTTTTTCCGTCAAATATACTTTTTATGATGGCTGTAATAATTTCTTCAGAAGCAGTAATAAAACCTTCATTGAGGATAATATTATGATGATAGCGTTCCGTTTTGCCTTTGTAAAGACTAGACATATTCAGAAAACTAATAAATATCTTTTCATTTTTAATTAACTTATTTTTAGAGATTTTTTGAGAAATTTTTAGAGTGTTTTGAGTGGCTATTAAATGTTTTTTCAACCATGAGGGATGAGTTAAAAATTTCATCCAAGCATAAATTTTACGAGAAGAATTACTCAGAGCGGTGAGAGGAGCTTGATTAGTTTGACAAATATGTTCAATGGCAGCAACGTTGCTATTTAACTTGTGGAGTAGTCGGTCAAAATTACCAGGGTTAGAAGAATTATAAGAGTTAAAAATGTCTTCTAAAATAATTTTTTGTTGTTTGACAATATTTTTTAAGCGAAGAGTAGATGATGGTTGAACAGTCCGTCGGAGTTGGGTTTGAGATTCACTCAAGATAATAGGCAAATGATCTAAATCAATTTCCTTGAGAAAATAGTAGGCTTTGCGTGAACGACTCAGTAAGTGATCTGGGTGAGTACCAGCTTCAGCACAGATATTTTCAATAGTTTTAAGATTATTTTGAATGTATTGTTTAAACTTCTCCTGTTCGTTGGGGTTAATGCCTATCTGGAGGATATTATGAACTGTGGTTGCTATTTTTACAATACCTCTAATACGAATATGGTTTGTCATTTTTCCCTTTAAGGTTACGATGGACGGTTACAGCCTTCATTAATACTCTTATATTTTCATTGTAAATCGGCACTAATTTGCAAGTCAACAAGGTTATCCAAGCTTAATTAGCCAAAATTAACCAGAGAAAAAAAGTGATTTAGTTTAACTTTTAAGTGAAAAATTAACCTTAATCTAAACTGTTTTAACAACTAAAATTAATCTTAATAATATCATGTTTTATTAAGATTAATGTCTTGAATAAAATAAGTTAGATTGATATAATAAAGAGAGAAAAAACATCATTTTACTAATAGTGATTTGAGCAATTGTGAAAACAGATAGTATATTTTATCGAATCTTTCTTGACTATCCCCGAAGCTTCTTCGACTTAATTGGAGAAGTGTCAGCCCAAGAAGATAACTACAAATTTTCATCCATTGAAGTCAAACAATTGTCTTTTAGACTTGATGGTTTATTTCTGCCTACTCAAGAAAACTCTAATCAACCTCTATATTTAGTTGAGGTACAGTTTCAACCTGATGAGGATTTATATTATCGGTTATTCTCAGAATTTTTCCTGTTTCTTAAATACTATAAACCTCCCTATCCTTGGCAAATGGTTGTGATTTATCATAGCCGTAAAATAGAGAGAGAACAGTCTATCCATTTTAGGAATTTACTCAACTTAGAGGAAGTGAGTATAATTTACTTGGATGAGTTAGGAGAAGAGGCTAAAAATTCTCTAGGAATTGGCATGATAAATCTTGTGGTAGAATCAGAAGAAAAATCTGTACCACAAGCTAAAAAGTTAATTGAAAAAGCCCAAAATCAATTGCGTGATGAAGGCATTAAACGACAGTTAATTGATTTAATTGAAAGTATAATCGTTTATAAATTCCCACAAAAAAGTCGGGAGGAGATCGAAGCCATGTTTGAACTAGCTGATTTAAAAAAAACTAAGGTTTATCAAGAAGCTTTAGGCGAAGGTGAGCAAAAAGGTGAAGTAAAATTAGTATTAATGCTTCTCAATACCCGTTTCCAAGACCTATCACCGGCCTTGACCGAGCAAATACAAGGATTATCCACTGAGCAGTTGGAGAACCTAGCAAAAGCTTTGTTAAACTTTGGTAGTGAAGGGGACTTAAGACAGTGGCTAGAGCAACATGGTTAAGTTCGACGGCGATCGCCTATAAATTGAGTGTGTAGTGTGAAGGTATTTGAATTTTTGATCAGCACTAACTTCACAGAACAGAGTCATGGCAAGGATTGGGGGGAAGTCAAGGAAAAGACGGGGGCATAGAGATTTCCCCGACTAACCAAAACTCAGTAGATCGCCTCTTCCAAGGAAAGATCCCCCACTGAAAAACTAAGACACTTCAGAGAGAACGATGTTACGGAACTGCGCCTCACCACCAAGGTTATCAACAGTGTCATTATCATTGAAGAAGACAAGGCGATCGTACTCCCCAGTGAAATATTGACCAAGGCTGATGCTGTAATCTTTCCAGCCATCAACGGCTTGGGCATCGTTTAAGCCTTGATAATCATTGAACTCAGGTTACTAATATTAATAATGTAAGTCTCACTATCTTATACTTATAAATAATGTCGATGGGGTTAATTTACTGATTCTAAGATATAAGTATTGATATTTCTCACCGCTTGAGTAGCATATTCGTCATTAGGTTTAACTTGTAATGCTTGCTCAAAATAAGTTAAAGCCTGTTGAAAATGATGTTTTTGGGTGGCATCGTACCCCAAGCGCATATATTGATCATACAATCGCTCATTATTTGATTGAGCTACCTCAGATGTTTGCTGATTTAGGTTATGTTTCATATTCCAGAAGGCAATAGTGGCTAAACGATCATGGGGTCGTTCAGACAATGCGCTACGAAAATAATCCGCTGCCATAAGATGATTATTTTCTTTAGCTGCACCATAGCCTAAGCGCATATAACGATCATAGGAGGATTCTCCTACGTAATGATTATCGGGCAGATTAACAGCGAGGGCTTCAACATCTCGGAGACTTTCTCCTTTTTCCCCGGCAATGTACGATGAGACGTTACGGATTGCCTGAGTAGCAAAATAATCTCCTGGTCTTTGTTTCAAAGCGCGATTAAAATTAATTAAAGCTGATTGATAATCCCGTTGATTGGTTTCGTCGTATGCGAGTCTCATAAAGCGATCATAATTACTTTCGGGAGGGGTTCGATCTGATGGACTTATGGTATTATGCAAGGCTTTACGAGCATTCCAGTAAGCGATAGTGGCTTCGCGATCTTCAGGACTGTAAAACAAAGCATCTCGAAAATAATCAACAGCACTATGATAATCTTTGCGCTCCATAGAGGCAAAACCTAGTCTCATGTAGGTATCATAAGGATTTTCTTCCTGGGGAACTTGAGAAAGAAGGGATGGATTGTCTCTGTGTTGAGCAGTAGTAATCAAGAGACTAGATGAGCCTATTGAGGTAGTGGGAACAGATGAAAGGGAAAGAGTTATTCCTAACTCTGGTGGCGATGAAGTTTTAGCCATGTCTGAAGCAAAAGCTGGTGTAAGAAATCCAGCAAAAGTTAGACAAGATAAGCCAGCCACAAAAAGACTTTTAGTTTTCATGATTAATTCCTCCTATTATCGCGAGATTGGTTGATGTGTTTGTTCTTCCTTTGAGACACTTTGAAGGTATCCGTCGGAGTTATCAACGATAAGTCCTTCGGTTATTGAAAAAACAGTGCAAAATGGGGTAAGAAGAGGAATTCAAAGAACAATATCCGATTCCATTAGAGATATTTTTCGGTGACACTCCTCCCGACGCTGAGCCAGTGGGTACAGCGCGGGCTTCCCTACCTCA
>NZ_JARVCN010000217.1:0-5611 GCF_038442745.1 Crocosphaera sp. Alani8 | reverse complement strand
TCTTGAACACATTATAACTTAATTCTGCCTACATTTTAGATGCGTTTGCCCTGTACTTCAAGGTATTATCTTACAGTCTGTTAGAAAACTTTCTTATTAGTCACGAAAAAACTGGGATATCTAGTGCTAGAAGGTATTATGACGGCACTTGCTGAGCAAAAGTAATCCACTTATTCCAAGTTTGTCGCCAGGTTTTCTTTGAGTGATTGTAGCCAATAATTACCAAATTTGGATTAATTTTTTGTTCCCTAATTAGTTGTTCAACCGCTTTGCGAATCTTTATTTTGTGGACTTGATCCTCCCCTCTAACGTGAATATCAAAAAACTCGTAATCAATTTTGTCTTTATTCCTAATAATAAAAGGGTGTTGATTTATAAATCTCTCAAATACCTCTAAATAAACAGCACATACACACTCAGTTCCAAGCCCTTCTGCTCCTAATATAAAGTCAAGAGAACTATTGTTGATAACTAAAATCATCGGATCTACTCTGTATTCTTCTTTAGGAATATGTTTAACTCCTATACTTCTTAAAAAATTATCCCACAGGTATAAATGGGATTTTTTATAATTTCCATTTCCTTGTTCGTCGTTCAATATATCAGCAATTAAGCTTTTTAGTTCGCTTTCTTCTAATCGTGAGACCATCAAAGCAAGGTGATTTGAGTGGGTCTTAACTAGCCATCTATAGTTGATAGCAACCTCTTGTAGTTCTGCTAAAGTGCAGTTTGGGATTGTAGAGAAGCCAGATTGTATGGATATCTCTTCTTGTAGCCTAGAATCGTCAAAATGACTCCAAAAGTCGGTGATTTTCATGGAGAAATTGGATAGTATTAAATTGATACAACAATGTTCGACTGTGAGTTCCCAGCCCAGCAAGCAAACACTCACAGCCAAGGAACCTAGCGCGGTTTGAAAACCGATCGCCTAGCTGTCTAAAGGTTATCTAAGAATCTTTCTTTCGGCGCAGCTAATTGGTACTTTTTTCGGAAGAAAATATTAAGAGTTTTTCTGTTCAATCCACCGAGGTAAAATTTATGAAGAGGTATAACAATCTCCAAAGAAAACCCGAGACAAAAGTCTCGGATACATACTAATATTAACTTTCCGAATGGTAGCTCAGTTACATCCAAACAGAAACAATCCAATCGCGGCACAGCTTTCCCCTTCCTCCCTTGAGGCCGAAGAAAATATCCTCGGTGGAATCTTATTAGACGCAGAAGCTTTTCCAAGAGTTAAAGATTTGCTAGAACCGAAACACTTTTATGTTCCTAGCCATCAAATACTGTATAGGAGAATTACTGAGCTTTTCGCCTCCAAAGGTACCACTGATTTTATTTCGGTGCAAGCTTACTTGCAAGATAAAAACGAATTGACAAAAATTGGAGGTATTCTAAAATTAAGCCAACTGCTAGACCATACAGTTTCTGCCGTCAATATTGATACTCACGCTGGTTTAGTTATTCAGAAATGGTTGCAAAGAGAAACTCAGAAATTAGCGCATAATTTAATCGAGTTCTCTCAGCACTACCAATCCGGGGATCTTTCAAATTGGTATGAAGAGAAAAATATAGATCCCAAAAATATCCTAGATAATCATAGTTTATATTTGGGGATAGTCGAGGAACAAGTACACGCTTTAACTAGAGGGCGATATCGAGATTCTTTAAATAAAGATTCTGATACCGCAACAGTTGACAGAATAATTCAGAAGATAAAGAATATCGAGAACAATTTTGAAAAGCTAGAGTACAAGCGTTTCAAAATTGTTCAATTGGCTAAAGAATACAAAATTTCGGAAAGGCAATTAGAGTCAATTTACCTTTCCTCTCTACTTTCTGATAACAACGAACCGATCCGAACTTTAGCCGAACTCAGGGCGGCGTACGGTGAAAATCTTAACGATTGGTTCATACAAGGGATGCTTCCGAAGGGATCAGTTGTCCTACTTCATGCGCTTGGTGGAGTAGGGAAAACTCGGTTAGCTTATGACTTTTGCTACTCGATGGCTTCTGGCACATCTTGGGGAGGACAATTCCCCGTCACAGCTCCTAGCCGTCGCTGTTTGTTGGTGCAGACCGATGAGTCCGCTAACGATATGGTTCGCTCACTTAACGCCAGAGGCTTCAATGATGATCACGGAATATTTGTAAAGACTAAGTGGTCGTTCGACAATCTAGCCAGCTTGAGAAGAGAGATTATAGAGAATCAGATAGAGGTAGTTGTCCTCGATAGTCTCACGGCTTTGAATCGTAATACGATTGTCAGCGAGAATGACACGGAGTATGCCAGACCGATACTCCAACTCAAAGACTTAGCCCAAGAGTTGGGTATCTCAATATTGTTAATTCACCATAGCAATAGTGAGGGGAAATCAAGGGGAACGAAGGCAATCCATAACTCCGTAAGTCAAGTATTATCATTGAAATTTCCCTCAGAAGGCTCAAAGACATCCTCACCAGAAAGACTCTTGATCATCGAAAAATCTCGCTTCAGAAGGCCTACTCAATATAAGTTAGCCTTCGAGTTTGACTACGAGACTGGGCAGTGGTTCTGGAAGTGTGAGGGGGAAGAAGGAGAAGAGGAAAGGGATACCTTTTTGAAGGATCAGATAGTAAGATTTTTACGCAATCAGCGTAACCGATTGTTCACCGCCGATCAGCTTGCGAAGAAATTAGGAGCGGCTTATAACTCAGTACGTAAATGCCTATTTGAATTGTCAGAGCTAGACCAAGTTATCTCGCGGAAACGGTCTAATAAGAAGGGAAGGCCCTGGCTGCACTTCTTAAAGTGGGAGAACGATTGTTCTCCTAACCATGACCCAGATCCTGGTCTTACTGATCTTACTGATCCAGATAATCTTACTGATCTCACTGATCTGGAGGGTGAAGATCAAAGAGAACCTGCTCAGGATGCGGATTTCCAGCTTACTGATCCTTTTTCTGCAAAAAACCCAGAAAAAATTCTAGAAAAAATTCCCAAAAACGAGGATCAGGAAGATCAGAGAGATCAGGTAGAGTCTGAAACCAGCATCACACAAGAATTAGAACCTGTGACCTCACTGATCTCGGAAGCTGATCACCTACCGGATCAAAGAGAAAAAACAATGGATCAGGATCAGAGAGAAGATCAGAGAGCAGACAAACCAGAGGGGGAAGTCCAAGAAAGTTTATCGAGTACCGAGACTAATAATGACAGTTCGGAAAGTCCAGCGGGGGAAAAATCTTCTTCAGCCTTGGAAACTGAGAATCAAGAATCAAGCTCAGAAAAGACCGAAGGGATAAGGGTCTCCTACTGCGGTAATGATCCGAACTTCAAACAAACTCTTCTTTATGCGACTAATCTCCGAATGGTTGGAATAACGGAGAACGCTATGGCTATTCTAAAAGCTGACAATTGGTCAGTTGAAAGGGAGGTTCCTTTCTCCGATCTCCAATAAAGTTAAGTCTACAAAAAAACACCCTATCAGGTCACAAAGAAGTTTTAAACCTATAGGGTAGTTTTCTAATGTTTAAATTATTAAAGAGAATAAAAATCATGAAGTACAATGAACAGAGATTAATAGTCTTTAGATTTAAGCACACTATATAACGATGAAATCAAAATTTTTAGGGTGTGGTATAGAAAACTATTCAATCTTTAAAACAGTGTTCATTTTAAATCTTCCATTGGACGCTTTAACAAAAGTGGTGGTTAGGGTTGAACATGAACTAAATAAAGTTAGAAGAGAAATCTTAAGTTAGATTATTATCAATCTCGGTAAGAAGAATCTGGATCTCATTTATTCTTCCCCGAAGGTTTTGTTTTTTCTGTAAATAACCCAATCTATTTTGTTCTTGTAAAACTATATCTCCTGTGGCTATTTTCCTTAACAGTCTGCAAATGTTTGGTTTGTCACCCCAGGTACAGTCAAATTGCTCCGCTAAGTGTTCTAGATTCTTTCTTGTCTGCAAATCCATTGACAATGTAATAGTGTTATTTTTTATGCTCACGGTGATTTGTGTAAATTACACCTAAAATTGTATTCATATTTTTTGGAAAGTCTAATTTTTATACTTAAACTTTATATTCAGATAAGTTTATCGGGATTGATCTACTTTTGAAAAGAATGTAAAATAAGATGCAGTTACTGCATTTGGAAAATAGTTAATTTACTAATTTTAGAAAAAATTGAGGTACTTAAATGGCTGCAGAAATAGAAATCAAAGAACTAATAGAAGAGGTGCTTACCTGTATAATTGAGTATTCAAAAGATTTTGTTATAAGTAAAGCTGAATTATTTGAGACTTCAAAAATAATTGATGAGCAAATGCTTGATAGTAAAAAATTAATAAAGACCCCAAAAATCGAACAATTGATTAAAAGTCTTGGGGAGAAAACCCTTGAGAATAATGAAAGTCATATCACTGTCAAAGAAAAAGAAATAGCTAGAGAGCTACGTAGCGAATTAAGAAAACAATGGAAAAATTTTATTCTTGAGTGAGTTTTTCTTGTTCATTAAAGTCAAATTAAAAGTAAAAAGATGGTTGTATTATCAATAAAGAATTAACTAAATAAAGTTGGTAGTGTAGTTGTAAGAAAATGATATGAAGCAAATACGACAAAGAGAATACAGAATGTGATTAGTAGTGATGCGATCGTAACAAGAATCAAGGCAACTGTAAAAGTAAAAGATTCCCATAGGACATCTATAATAAATTCAAACCAGTAATATATTTTGTCAAAAAGAATTTTGATCATTGTTTTTTTGTTAGATTATGTTTATGATTTCTCTGGCTTTAGTGAAAATAAAAAGCTATTTTAAAAGAATAATTGAATAATTAATATCTAAAATAAATAAATAAAATATTAGCTGGTTAGCTTACTAATTCCGATTGCATATATCCTTTAAGAATTAGTTCTGATAAAAATACTTGCAGAGGCTTTTGCTGTCGTAAAGCTTCTTTTTTTAATGTGTCAAAAGACTTTTGAGATAGTGCTATTTTGGGACGAATCATAATAGTTTTTATTTATTGGTTAACTTATTTTGTCCTATTTAGGAATAAAAATCATCCGTTTAAATACGGGTCACCAGTGTCACAGATAATCTCGGTTTTATTTTTTATAACTATCAAGAACAATAAGTTTAGAGATAGATTTTTAGTTTATTGGAATTAGGGTGATCTAAATCACCCTTACCTCTGATTTGCCTCACTATTTTGTACCTTAGATAAAGAATATGAAAGATTCAACTAATTATGGCTCTAATGTTTGTGAATACTGCCTTAGAATTCAAGGGCAAGCTATTTTTGATCAACTAAATAAGATTATCTTTCAAGTAGAAGCTGTAAAAGTAGCACTGGAAGAAAAATACGGAATTCTCAATATAAATCCTATAGATGAGCAATCGGCATTGGAAGAACTGTGGCAACCACATTCTGGAAAATAAAAATTTCAAAACCAAATTTGACCTGATTTTACTAACTAATAAACCAAAAAAATGACAGCATTAAATTTAGCAGATATTCCCACTGATATAGCCTGCATTATTCATGAAGAAAAAACAAAACAAAAAAATAACCTGCATTATTCATGAAGAAAAAACAAAACAAAAAAATAAGCAATTAGCAT
>NZ_JARVCN010000216.1:0-33608 GCF_038442745.1 Crocosphaera sp. Alani8 | reverse complement strand
GGCTATATCCCTGATTAAATCTAGCTTGTAGCATTTTTTGTCCCCACGCCAGGTCTTGAACTTAAAATATTTTCGACAAATGCTCTCATATCGAACTCAGGTTAGGGTAAATACTTTTGGACGACACCCCAACCACTTAAACTGACAAAAACAAAGCCAATCAATAGTAGGATGTTGGTTCCAATGTGCAACCATCGCATTCTAGGTTTTTCTCGGCTAATTTGCGTTGCTGCCACAGCAGAAATTAGTACCAAAAAAACGGTTAAGAATCCAGCGATTAAATGAGAGGAATGACCTAAACTGCCGTAGTGTCCCAATGTTCCCACCAATCCAATCACCAGTAATAGTAACACTAAGACTACCATAATCGCCCCAATAATGTAGTGGACAGGGCGTAACCATAAAGGAGAAGAATCTCGAGTATTTCTACCATAAAACATCCATCCCCCCGATAATCCTAGTAATAAGTACGCAAATAGCGATAAACCCATTGACCAGGCAGCTATTTTCCATAGCCATAAAAAAGATGGTAAATTCATAATTAGTAGTTAATTCTTTCTGAGTTTTTTATTTTTCCTCACCCTCCAACATTTTACCCGATAACTGATCACTAAAAAGCAAAAAAAAAAGCCCCAATGGGGCAATCTCAGCTAGAACTTTTCAATCATGAATGAATTGTCATTATTCGACTTTCTAAACTAATGCAGCTTTTAAATCGGAGAGTGGATGATTGTTTTTATCGCTTGTTTGTATGGTTTGCTTTTTATCAGTAGAAGCAGTGACAGAAACAAATTCTTTCTCTATTTCGTCATCACTCCCATCCCTTACACAAAGACGCTCACACGGAATGGTATCTGAGATAATAGCACTAGCCATCATTCCTGTATGGATCTCTAGTTGTGCCTCGGCCAAAGCTTCAAATATAAGGCGTTGTCCTGGGAAAACAACTCGCTCAAAATACCAATTTTCTATGTTGGTAATACGAGCAACTTGAATCTGATTGGTCGCGTTTACATAGCAGCAAAGTAAGACGTTTCTTTGCCCAGTGGGAATTGGATCAAGGATCTGAGCCATAATAATTGAGGCAACTTGTTTTATGATTGTTCATTTCCCCTTTACCCTAGCACTCAGTGATCCCCGTTAGCTGTAATCAATATTACATTCAATATTTTTCTAGACAGACTAGATCATACTATTACGGTGTTATAGTACAATTTACCTAACAATACTCAGGTATTCTAACTTAAGTAAAAAGCCCTATTCAAGCCACTATCAGCCGATCGCAATCTATATTCTGTACTTGATGCTTAGCAACAACTTTTTAAAAGTTAAGATATATTACAACCTCTCAGTTGTCTAAATGTTGAAATATAACTTTACAAAAATGGGGATCACTCAACTGGTAGGGGATAGAGAGAACATTTTTAATTACGATCAGACATTACATTCTGTCAACTCTTCGGCTAAATTAATAATTAGTCAACACAAGTGTACTGGAGGAAATTGAACCAATCGTGTCTATTCTCCTTATACTTACTGATCATACTATTGTACTATCTTAATTAAGACTCGGGTTAAGTAGGTGGGCATTACCCACCCTACTATTTAGATTTTAGCTTCTTCTTTGACTAATTTTTCCCATCCTAATTCTTTGAGGTTATTGTTACGACGCAAGGGACGAGTTGCTAACTCTAATATATCTCTTGCATTGGTAAAGCCATGAATTTGTGCAAAGGTAAATTCTACAGACCATTTCGTATTTATTCCTCTTGCTTCTAATGGGTTAGCGTGGGCCATTCCTGTAATAACAAGGTCAGGTTGTAACTCATAAATGCGTTGAACTTGATTATAATTGTCAGGTTTCTCGACAATTTTAGGCACAGGTACATTCATTTCTTGGCAAGTTTTTTCGAGAAAATCTAATTCAGCTTTTTGGTAACGCTTATCCATATAAGGAATACCAATTTCAGGACAAATCATACCACAGCGAATTAAGAAACGGGCTAAAGAAATCTCTAATAAATTATCACCCATGAAGAAAACAGATTTACCCCGAATCAGTTTCAGATAGTCTTCTAAACTCTCCCAAATTTTTGCTTCTCTTTCTTCCAAACCTTGGGGTTTAATGTTGAAAACAGAACAAATTTTTTCGATCCAAGCACGAGTACCATCGGGACCAATAGGGAAAGGTGCCCCAATTAATTTACACTTACGACGACGCATTAAAGTAGTAGCAGTTCGTGATAAAAATGGGTTAACACCACTAACAAAATAACCCTCATCGATCACAGGTAATTCTGTATATCTTTTTGCAGGTAACCAACCATCAATTTTTATACCTTGCTTCTTCAATTCTAGGGTTAAATTAGTAACAACGGGATCTGGTAAAGATCCAAATAAAACTAAAGGTGGATGTTCTTGATATTCTGATTCTTCTTGTTTAATATCTTCTTTTTTTCTGCCAAAGTTTAATAGTTTATGGATAGAATTTCTTTCTTCTTTTTCTGCTTCTACCTTGACATTTTTGGGACATTTATGAGCCATGGCCGCTAAGACGGTATCTTCCCCTTGAGTGAAGGCATAGTCTAGTCCATTTGCTCTTGCTGTAACAATAGGAATACCGATTTCAGACTCTAGTTGAGGGGCTAATCCTTCTAAGTCCATTTTAATAATTTCAGTGGTACAAGTACCGATCCAAACAATTACACTGGGGTTGCGATCACGCTTGATTTGCAAACACAATCTTTTTAGTTCCTCGTAATCTTTTAGCTGAGCAGAAATATCCCCTTCTTCTAATTCTGCCATCGCATAACGGGGTTCAGCAAAAATCATCACCCCCATTGCATTTTGTAGGAAGTAACCACAGGTTTTTGTTCCAATCACTAAGAAGAAACTATCTTCTATTTTTTGATATAACCAAGCGACACAACTAATGGGGCAAAAGGTATGATAATTGCCACTTTCACAGTCAAATTGTAAGGATGTAGGTTCTTGTAGTGCAGTCATGATTTAAAATTCTCCTTGACTTAATTGTTGTCTCATTCGTTCCATTTCTTCGGTTTTTGAAGAGTTTGATTGTGTTTTTTTAGCTCTTTCTTCTGCTTTTTATCTCAGTTTTTGATCCAAATCGAGATAATCTATTTCTAAAACTTTAAGTATGCTCCTAGTAGCTTTGTTCCGTTCAGAAAAATGCTCTAAAAACTCTTGTACTTTTGATTCTATTACAGATATAATTCCTAAGATAATGAGAAATCACTCGTACCTTTGAATTCCAGAAAAACTGATCAATGATAACTCATTAAACTATCATCAAATCCAACTCCTCTTCTTGAGTTTTTGGGGCTTGAGGATTGAGATAGAAATCAGACAGTAAACTAAATAATTCTCTGTCTTGAGCATCATTAGGAACAACTCCTTCTGGTAGAGCTAATAATTGATCAGCAACGTTTAAATAATAATTGCAAACATACTCAAGAGAAGGGTCATTATCTGCCATTTCAAATAAGGTTTGTCCCTTAACCCGTGATACCCTAATATCCTCAATTAAGGGCAGAATTTCTAGCACCGGCATGGGAACTCTTTCTACATATTTATCAATTAAATCACGCTTAGAAGTACGATTACCAATTAATCCGGCTAAACGTAAAGGATGGGTGCGCGCTTTTTCTCTTACTGATGCGGCAATACGGTTAGCAGCAAACAACGCATCAAACCCATTATCAGTAACAATTAAACAATATTGAGCATAGTTCAAAGGTGCAGCAAACCCACCACAAACTACGTCCCCTAATACGTCAAATAAAATGACATCGTACTCATCAAACGCATTGAGTTCCTTGAGCAGTTTCACTGTTTCTCCTACCACGTAACCTCCACAACCTGCACCGGCAGGAGGCCCACCTGCTTCTACGCAGTCAACCCCTGCATATCCTTTGTAAATAACGTCTTCTGGCCAGATATTTTCGTAGTGAAAGTCTTGTTCTTGTAAGGTGTCGATGATGGTGGGAATGAGAAACCCAGTTAATGTAAATGTACTATCGTGTTTGGGATCGCAACCGATTTGTAGTACCTTTTTACCTCGTTTAGCCAATGCTGTAGAGATGTTGCAACTGGTGGTGGATTTTCCGATACCACCTTTTCCGTAAACTGCGAGTGTTAAAGTCAATGGTTTAGTCTCCTGGGATGAAAATAATGCTTGTTATGACTGGGTTATAACCGCAGCCTGTTTGTCAACTTCATTAATTGCATTATGGAGCAACGGGTTAACATTTCCAAGGAGAGTAAAGGATAGATTGACTAGTATTTAAAATAAAAATACTGAATATTAAAGCAAAAATAGCAAAAATAGTTATAGAATTCTTTTCAAAGTTTTATAAGCAATTTAATTAGTTTTTGTGTTCTGTATTTTAATAATTAGGAACAATATAAAAATTTGCCAATTTAAGCGATCGCATTTTTTGAATTCAAGATCCTTAAAACCTCTATCAAAAAGGCTTTACAGCGATTTATAATGGCAATATTATCCTAGTACAAAATAGCTTAAAATTAAGTAATGTAACAAAAAATGGGTATTTTCTCTACAATAAAGAGACTCAAAAGAAGGTCAAAAAGAATTTTATAAAGAATAGTTACAATTTCTTTTTTAGGGGAATAAACTGATCTTTATTCTCAACAAGTAATTATAATCAGGTGAGCAAAACGAGCAATTGAATTGTCATTTTGCTCCTATTTTCCATCAACTTCTGGCAATATTGTCTATTTATCTCCCTGGAGCCACGAGGACTAACAGCAGTTTTCTTATGCATAGATTATGAACTTTTTAGCTTCGAGGTAGAAGGCAAATGAACCAAAAACAAAAGAAAAATATTTTATCAACAAACAAATCTTAGTTATTATATTCAACTACTACACTTCCTTAATAGCTTAGTAGGGGCTTAACATTAGTAAGCCCATATCACAAATTAATTAGGATCAGGATTGCTTTGAGAAGGAATTAATGGGTTAGAATTCTGTTGAGGATTTAGTAAAGGGTTGGATTCTTCTTGAGCCTCTGGAATAATGAGGGGAAGAGGTTCCTCAGACTCTGGGTTAACTTCTTGTGACTCGGTGGGAGTTGACTGGGTAGGAGGTGGTGCAGCCTGAGCTTGCTTCATTTGTTGG
The DNA here is from genome assembly GCF_038442745.1 of Crocosphaera sp. Alani8. NCBI lineage: Bacteria > Bacillati > Cyanobacteriota > Cyanophyceae > Chroococcales > Aphanothecaceae > Crocosphaera > Crocosphaera sp. Alani8. Next base: position 28,448 of record NZ_JARVCN010000216.1, on the reverse strand, counting down.
AGAACTTGTTGATATTCCTCATTATCAGGGACTAAAGTTACTAATTTTTCCATAGGAGGAATAGCTTGAGCTAAATTTTGGGCTTGTATTTGTGTAGCAATTAAAGCTCTGAGTGCCTGTTCTAAACCCTGCTTAGCTGTCGGGTTATCTGGTTCTCTTTGAAGAACGGCCTCGTATCCCTCTACCATAGATTTTAACCTTTCCTCGGGGGAAGTATCCATTCCCGAATGACCCTGGGAATGAGAAGAGGAGTTTTGTCTAGAGAAAAATCCTCCAGCAGTCATAGTTACCAGTAGAGCAAGACCCGATACAATAACAATTATTTTCTGAACAGACTTATTCATATTATTGGTTTGTATATAGTTAACTTTAAGTTCTTTCAGTGTATCCTATTTCTCAGAGGTCACTAAGCTGAGTTCGGTGTTAAGTCTTTTTTTACTAAGGCTATTCCTTTCGAGGAGTTACCAGTTACCAGTTATCACTTATCAGTTATAGTCTAAGCTTAATTTTACTCCCTATCCTTTAATTCTAAAATTCCGGACATGAATGACTTCCCAAAGGATTTAGTTTATAAATACTAATTATGGAAATAATCTCCCAAAAAGAATTTGACTCAATAGTTGTTCCACTGTTTAATGGGGGATTAACAACAGTTGTGCAAATAGGAAAGCACTATTATAGATTTATTTCTCAAAGGTTTGATTACTTAAAAGTCATCTCAAATTATTATTTTGATGATTCTAGTTGGTATAACATCCAACCAATGGAGCTACAACAGGCTATCATAAATGCTTCTTCTCATATGGGAGATGATTTTATCTACTTATCATTTGTCGGTTATTCTGAGGTTGTTGACCCTAACACTCCACTCAATTTTAAAATTCCGATTGATGAGTTTTTAACCGAAGAGATATATTTTCTTAAAATGCGAGCAGAAAAACTTATCGATCAAAGTTTTTCTAAAGTTTTAGTATACTCTCCTCAAGGATTATGGGCTGCTTTAACAGGAATGGATTATTATGGGACACTGGGAATGACCAAAGACTTTTTATATTTAGTCAGAAGTATTTATCCTCAGTTAGATGAAGAATTAGACCGACAGTTATTTGATTTTATTCGATGGTATAATGATGACCCTCATATACCTGATGAATGGGAATATATACCAGGAGATACTCAGTCCTGCCGTGGTTGGTGTAAAGGTTTAATGGAATATTTATGTAGAATAGAAATTAGTACAGATACTAAAAATTCCAATAACGATATTGATTTAATTCAGATTTACAGAAATATGACAATTTAGTATTTCTCTACAATTAAGCTGTTGTGCATTTAAAACACTTATTGATAATTTTAGGATAAACGCTTAAATCCTTTCTCCCTGCTCCCTAAATTAATTATTCAGTTTGCAAGGTAAGGTTTTTTTGTTCTGTTATGAAATCTAAAAATTGTGGGAACATTTGAGATTGATGATGAAACCCCAACCATAGTCAATTGTAAAAGTTTTGTTATCATTTCATTTTCTTAGGCACAAGAACCAACGACAATAAGAATATTGCCACAGCCATAAGGAGAACGCTACAATGTCTTATAATGCTAGGAGTCGCCTCATCACCGAAGGGAGTCAACGCACCCCTAACCGAGCTATGTTGAGAGCTGTAGGTTTTGGAGACGAAGATTTTACTAAACCTATCGTTGGGGTGGCTAACGGATTTAGTACCATTACCCCTTGTAATATGGGGATTAATGACTTAGCTAAACGCGCTGAAGCAGGGATTAAAAGTGCGGGGGGTATGCCCCAAATGTTCGGCACCATTACCATCAGCGATGGTATTTCTATGGGTACAGAAGGCATGAAATATTCCCTAGTGTCACGGGATGTCATTGCTGATTCCATTGAAACTGTTTGTAATGGTCAAAGCATGGACGGAGTGATTGCCATCGGTGGATGCGATAAAAATATGCCAGGAGCGATGATAGCTATGGCAAGGATGAATATACCTGCCATATTCGTCTATGGGGGAACAATCAAACCCGGTCACTACAACGGGGAAGATTTAACGGTGGTTAGTGCCTTTGAAGCGGTAGGTCAATACAGTGCAGGTAAGATAGATGATAGCACATTATCGGCTATCGAACGTAACGCCTGTCCCGGTGCCGGGTCTTGTGGAGGAATGTTTACTGCAAACACCATGTCTTCCGCTTTTGAAGTAATGGGTATGAGTTTACCTTATTCTTCAACAATGGCTGCAGAAGACAGTGAAAAAGCAGACAGCACAGAAAAGTCGGCTTTTGCCTTGGTGAATGCCATTCGCAACCAGATTTTGCCCAGGGACATTTTGACCCGAAAGGCTTTTGAAAACGCTATTTCGGTGATTATGGCTGTGGGGGGTTCCACTAACGCGGTATTACACCTTTTAGCCATCGCTAACACCATGAATATTCATTTGACTTTAGACGATTTTGAGACAATTCGTCAACGGGTTCCCGTATTATGTGATTTGAAACCATCGGGACGCTATGTTACCGTTAATCTGCATCAAGCAGGGGGTATTCCCCAGGTGATGAAAATGTTATTAAATCATGGTTTGTTGCACGGAGATGCGTTGACTATTTCTGGTCAAACTGTAGCAGAAATTTTGACCAATGTGCCGGATGAACCCCCTCACGATCAAGATGTTATTCGTTCTTGGAATAACCCTGTTTATAAAGAAGGACATTTAGCTATTTTAAAAGGTAATTTAGCCACGGAAGGTTCTGTTGCTAAAATTAGTGGGGTAAAGAATCCTATAATTACAGGACCAGCAAGAGTATTTGAGTCAGAAGAGGAGTGCTTAGAAGCAATTTTGGCAGGAAAAATTAACGCAGGCGATGTTATTATTGTGCGTTACGAAGGACCCAAAGGTGGGCCAGGAATGCGAGAAATGTTAGCACCAACCTCTGCTATTATTGGAGCCGGTTTAGGGGATTCTGTGGGCTTAATTACCGATGGTCGTTTCTCAGGAGGAACCTATGGTTTAGTGGTTGGTCATGTGGCCCCTGAAGCTTATGTCGGTGGAACCATTGGGTTAGTAAAAGAAGGGGATAGTATCACTATTGATGCCAGAGAAAAGTTACTACAAGTCAACGTTTCTGAGGAAGAATTAGCCCAACGTCGTAGCCAGTGGAAAGCACCAGAACCTCGCTATAGAAGGGGAGTATTAGCAAAATATGCCAAGTTGGTTTCTTCTAGTAGTTTAGGGGCAGTTACTGACTTGAATTTAGGTTAAAGTTTAGGTGGGCTTTGCCCACCTGATAGGATGATATAATTAATAACAAATGCTTTTTTTATGGCTACTCACCGCTTAATTATACTAATTATTGGCTTAAGTATAATTCTGGGATTAATCATTTGGTTAATTACCTCTATTTATCGACTCTATATACAAATTGCTTTTACTTCTCCTCTATTAGCTAATTTTCTAATTTTTATGATTATGGGATTATTAGGATTGCTAATTTATGGATTTATTTATTACTTTAATATTTTTTCATCTAAGGATTCTCGCCGTTACAAAAAAAGTCGTCCTCATTTAAAATTACCCGAACAAAAAACCGAAGCTGCTCAAGAAAATTTACAAGCAATTCGTCGCCAACTAGACACTATTCAAGACAAAGTTGCACAAAAATCCTTATTAAATCGTTCCCAAGAAATTGCCAATAATTTGAGTAGGGGGGAATTAAAAGTTGTTATCTTTGGGACAGGTTCTGCTGGAAAAACCTCCCTTGTTAACGCTTTATTGGGGGAGATTGTCGGGGAAGTTCAAGCAACAATGGGAACCACAAAAATAGGGGAAACTTATTGTTTAAAATTAAAGGGAATATCTAGGGAAATTTTGATTACAGATACCCCTGGTATTCTTGAAGCAGGGATGGAAGGAAGCGAACGAGAAACCTTAGCTAGACAGTTAGCAACGGAAGCAGATTTATTATTATTTGTGGTTGATAACGATCTAAGACAATCTGAATATAAACCCTTACAAATTTTAGTAGATTTGGGCAAGCGATCGCTACTTGTTTTTAACAAAGTTGATCTCTATACAGAAGAAGAAGAAAATCAAATTATAGACCAATTGAAACAAAAAGTAACATCCATTATTCCCGAAAAAGACGTTATTTCTTTAACTGCCAATCCTCAAAAAATAACCTCACAAAATGGGGAAATAGTGCAACCTTTACCCAATATTACTCCCCTAATCAAAAGACTTGCGGCTGTGCTTAGAGCAGAAGGAGAAGACTTAATTGCTGATAATATTTTACTGCAATCTCAACGGTTGGGAGAAGAAGCAAGGCAGCTTATTGATCGTCAGAGAAAACGGCAAAGTGAGCAAATAATTGACCGCTATCAATGGATTAGTGCAGGGGTAATTGCTGTTACACCTTTACCTGTAGTTGATATGTTAGCAACCGCCGCCGTTAACGCACAAATGGTAATGGAAATAGGACAGGTTTATGGTTGTGAAATAAATAGGGAACGTAGTAAAGAATTAGCTCTATCTTTAGGTAAAACTTTAGTCAGTTTAGGAGTAGTAAAAGGTGCGATTGACTTGTTAGGAAAAGTCCTACAACTCAATATAGCAACTTATTTAGTAGGGAAAGTAATTCAAGGGGTAACAGCAGCTTATTTAACCCGTATTGCTGGTAAAAGTTTTGTGGAATATTTCCGTCAGGATCAAGACTGGGGTGACGGAGGAATTACAGAGGTAGTACAAAGGCAGTTTCAACTGAGTCGCAAAGACGAATTTCTCAAAGCTTTTGTCAAAGATGCTATTACTAAAGTGGTGCAACCCTTATCAGACAGTTGGGAAGAAGACACAGAAGACACGAAACCCCTCAAACACCCCCCACTGCAACAAAAAGCTGTATTGGAAGATGACGAGGATGATTGGTAACCTGAGTTTGGTGTTAGGAGTATAGGTCTTTTTTGACGATATAATAGGTATTTGAGACTCATGAACTTGATATATTTTCGATAATTTTTCTTATATCCAACTCAGGTTGGAAAGTTTTATCAACCTGTCATCTCCTTAAGATTAACCTTGGTGAGTTACATTTGATCTAAATTTGATATAAGATCAATGAATAGACCGGTTATTTATCAGGAACATAGTTCGTTATGGATAGTGCCATTACTCAATTAATTTTTCAAACACTCAGTGCATTTCTTAATATCTATTTGGTATTAATCTTTGTTCGTATACTTTTGTCATGGTTTCAAAGTGCAGAATGGGCTTTAAGTGTCATGTCTTTTTTAAGTCCCATTACCGACCCTTATCTTAACATTTTTCGCTCCGTTATTCCCCCGTTGGGTGGGATCGATTTTTCTGCAATTTTAGCAATTTTTGCCTTACAATTTGTTTCTCGCGCAGTCAATAGTCTCTACTATTCTAGCATGACAGGATTCTAAATGATGACGAAAAACCCCATCTATTAAATGTAGATGGGGTATTCTTTTCTAAAAAATAGGGGTTACTTTTGTGGTAAAACCAGAAGCTTTAAACTTCTTTAACTTTAAGGGAGTTGGTTGGTTAGCAGGAACCGTAATTCTTACCTCAAAATCACTTGTTCCTGGAGGAACTTCTGCAATAGAACCCACACGACTTCTATTCTGTAAAGCAGGTTCGTTATTAGCATCTAAAATGCGTCCAAAAACATCAGCATCGTAAACAGTTTTTCCAGAAGGATTCTTCGCTTTTCCTGTGATAATATAGCAATCAGCAGGAAGACTTGAACCTCCACTGGTAACGTTTCCTTCTGCTAATTCTGGTGGACAATCTTTATAAGATACATCCAGTAATTGAATATTGGTTAAAGCAAGTGCTAGTGGACTCCATAAGCTGGTGAGTAGGAAAAATACACACCCCATTATTATAGCGATCGCACAATTTTTTATAGACTGCAACATTAATGGTTCCCTCAACTTGTGGTCTAAAGATAATATGGGTTTCTTAATTATTATAATAACAAAACCAGTCATCTTAAGTTCTAAATTTCTTTCATGGTTCGCCGTTCTATTCAGTGTTTACCCATTCTTTTAGCTGTCTTTTTATTAACAGTTTCTGTTATAATTATTAGCCATGAATTTAAAGATCATAATCCTTTAGACATTTTACACTACTTAGCTGCACTCACCACAACTCGGAAAATTGGCGTAATTGCTTTGACGAGTTTCGGCTATTTTATCATGACAGGCTACGATTTTTTGGGATTCCATTATATTAGTGAACGATTAAAACCTTCTAAAATTATTCTCACTGCTTTTATTAGCTATGCTATTGGTAATACAGTGGGTTTTGCGGTGTTATCAGGAACAGCTATTCGTTATCGTTTTTATGGAATTTGGGGAATTTCTAAGGTTAAGATTGCTCAATTAATGATTTTTATCAACATTAATTTTTGGCTTCGATTATTAGGAGTCAGTGGTGTTGTTTTTTTGATTTATCCCTTGAGTTTACCAGATGTTTTAAATTTGCCTTTTAAATCTGCTTATTTCATAGGGTTTATTTTTTTAGTTTTGGTTTCTATTTATTTGATTATTAGTTATTTGAGAAAAAGACCCTTTCAGATTGGTTCTCAGCTTATTAATTTTCCTTCTACTAATGTTTCATTAACTTCTATTTTCTTGGCTTCAATGGATTGGGGAGTTGCTTCTGGTGTATTATATTTATTACTTCCCTTATCAGGAATAATATCATTTCCTGGTTTTTTTGGTATTTATATTTTAGGATTAACTGCTGGTTTACTGAGTACAGTTCCTGGAGGATTAGGGGTTTTTGAAACAGTAATTTTATTTTCCCTGCCTAATACTATTCCTCAAGCTAATATTTTAGGGGGATTAATTGCCTATAGAGCTATTTATTATTTTTTACCGTTGCTTGTCGCTATGGTTTTACTGATTTTTAAAGAAATACAACAACAAAGAACTTAGATTTAATATATTATATTAGTTGATTTTTTAAATCATAATATCTTCTAGAAGGACAAGTACTTTTACATTTTGTTAGCTTTTAATTGTTTCCTCACATTAAATTTTGATTAAGACTATTGTTGTTTGTTTTTCTATTTTTTCTTTAAACTTCCCTACTTCTGCGTTAGTCATAATCAGCAATCTAGAGAATTCAAGACCTGTTACATTGTAATAATCAAGGAATCAAGTTGTTGTTATAATTAGATGATAATTCATCAATATATAGCGTTTCTCGGACTCATGAGGTACACCTAACTTCTGCCTCCTGCCCCCTGCCTTCTGCCTCAAAGAGATAACTTCTGTACCTCACAAGTATGGGAACTGCTATATAGCAATAAAAATGTTTGTAACTCTACAACACAAGCTGATTAGTGCAGTCATTTTAGGAAGTATTTGCTTACAACCGCTTATTAGTAAAGCGTTACCAAAAATAGAAGTTCTTAACAAATTAGATAATGTACCCACCTTTACTATCGTTGATAGAGAAGGAAACCCAGTTCCTCTAGAGCTAAGATTGCAAAACAATTATCCCAATAATAATCAATCACTTGCTTTAGCTTTTATTAACCCTCAAGATGCGATCAATACCCTATCTCGCTTAACCCAGAAAAATCCACAACTAACCAATAATGTTAGCGTCATTCCTGTTAGTTTAAGAGAAATTTATGAGCTTCTAGAGGAAAATAACAACCAGGAACCTCCCATTCAAATTGTACCTATTATGTCGGAAATTCCGGCAGCCATTGCTCTATTAAGGGGTGAAGGAGTCAACCTAGACAACCCCGAAAAAGTTGGAGTACCTTTATTCTATGCTGTGGTTGGTGAAAAAGAAGACTATATGATTTTACAAAATAATAATAATCAACCCTACATCCCTTTTTATTGGACCAAAAAACAAGTAGAAGAAGACATTAATCTCTACAGACAGCAAGCTTCAGTTACTGAGTCCCCGTCAATTAAAATTAAGACCATACCTTTGAGTCAATTTGTTGAGACTATAGTAAAAACTAACAATGACACTGTCAAAATTATGCAGATAGTGCCTTCCGCAGAGCAAATTAATACAGCAAATCAACTAAATCAATAAACCTTAAACTATCATGAAAAAGCCATCTAAATTATTGATTTCAACATCAATTACATTTTTAGTATTAGGACAATTTACACCATTAGTTATGGGTTATCCTGGTAATCAACAAAGATACGATTGTTATCGCAAGAGTAATAATCAATTTGCCTTTGGTTCTCCCAATAATGTATCTAATAACAACATTCTTTGTACTCCTAATCCTAATTATCGTCCCAGAAATAGGTCTTCACAACAACGTCCATCATCAAACACAAGAAGGTCATCTAGAAGAGTTTATCAGAATATTTATCAAAGGAGTAGAAACAATACAGGGGAAAAAATTGCCATTGGTTTAGGGAGTTTTGTTTTTGGAACATTAGTAGGAAATTCTCTATCACCTCGTTGGGGATGGGGTGGTTGGAGTGATTGGGATGGTTGGGGTGATAACATTTATATCGATGACAGCGTTAATTATATCGATTTCGGGGATATTAATGTTGATATTGGTGATGTTAACGAGCTTGATTCCAGTATTCAAGATATCGATTTGATCGAAATTGATGCAAGTGTTGATCAGTTTTCTGAAGATGACTTTGGAGATGATAACTTTAATGATGGTGATTTCGGAGGGGATGATTTTGGGGGGGATGATTTTGGAGGAGATGATTTTGGAGGAGATGATTTTGGAGGAGATGATTTCGGGGGAGATGACTGGTAAACCAGGACAAATACTGTAAGTACCGTCCTGAAATTGATATACTTTTTATAATAAATCTTAATACTTAGCCTGCAACGTTATCACATCCATGAATAGTACCTTCCTCAATCATCTCAATAGTCCTCAACGTCCCGTACTTGTGTTTGACGGTGCAACAGGAACCTCATTACAAAGTCAAAACTTGACTGCAGAAGACTTCGGAGGACCAGAATATGAAGGATGCAACGAATATCTAGTTCATAGCAAACCCGAAGCAGTGAAAAAGGTACACCGAGGGTTTTTGGAAGTGGGTGCAGATGTTATCGAAACCGATACCTTCGGAGGAACTTCTATCGTCCTTGCAGAGTATGATTTAGCAGATAAAGCTTACTATTTGAATAGAAAAGCAACTGAAATCGCCAAAAAAATGGCAATTGATTATTCTACTCCAGAGAAACCCCGTTTTGTTGCCGGTTCTATGGGTCCAGGGACAAAGTTACCCACCTTAGGCCATATCGACTTTGACACCCTAAAAGACTCTTACGTTGAACAAGGAGAAGGGTTATACGACGGAGGTGCAGATTTATTACTGATTGAGACTTGTCAGGATGTGTTGCAAATAAAAGCCGCTTTAAACGCAGTAGAAGAGGTTTTTGAGAAGAAGGGAAAACGGTTACCCCTGATGGTTTCAATCACAATGGAAACTATGGGGACAATGTTAGTAGGAACAGAAATAAGCGCAGCTTTAGCCATTTTAGAACCCTATAACATAGACATTTTGGGACTCAATTGTGCAACTGGTCCCGAACAGATGAAAGAACATATTAAATATTTATCGGAACATTCTCCTTTCATTATTTCTTGTATTCCCAACGCAGGTTTACCCGAGAACGTGGGGGGACAAGCGCATTATCGTTTAACTCCTATAGAATTAAAGATGGCGTTAATGCACTTCATCGAAGATTTAGGAGTACAAATTATTGGGGGATGTTGTGGAACTCGTCCTGCTCATATTCAATCTTTATCAGAACTTTCTCGAGAATTAACACCCAAAGAACGTCATCCTGACTATGAACCTTCGGCAGCTTCAATTTATAGCACCCAACCCTATATTCAAGATAATTCCTTCTTGATTATTGGGGAAAGATTAAACGCCAGTGGTTCCAAGAAATGCCGTAAATTGTTAGATGCTGAAGACTGGGATAGTTTAGTTTCCTTAGCTAAATCTCAGGTAAAAGAAGGGGCCCACGTCTTAGATGTGAACGTGGATTATGTGGGACGAGATGGGGTGCGAGATATGCACAATTTAGCCTCTCGTTTAGTCAATAATGTTACCCTTCCTTTGATGTTAGACTCCACAGAATGGCAAAAAATGGAGTCAGGTTTAAAGGTTGCTGGTGGTAAATGTATTCTCAACTCCACCAACTACGAAGATGGAGAGGAACGGTTTATTCAGGTATTAGAATTAGCCAAAAGATATGGTGCCGGTGTGGTAGTTGGAACCATCGATGAAGACGGAATGGGACGTACCGCAGACAAGAAATTTGAGATTGCTAAACGTGCTTACGATGCAGCTGTAGAATACGGAATTTCTGCCCATGAAATTTTCTTTGACCCTTTAGCATTACCCATTTCAACAGGGATAGAAGAGGACAGGGAAAACGGAAAAGCTACTATTGACTCCATAAAACGCATCCGAGAGGAATTACCTGGTTGTCATATCCTCTTGGGTATTTCTAATATTTCCTTCGGTTTAAACCCTGCCGCTAGACAAGTTTTAAACTCGATATTTTTGTACGAGTCAATGCAAGTAGGTTTAGACGGTGCTATTGTTAGCGCAAGTAAAATTTTACCCCTAGCAAAAATTGAAGAGGAACATCAAAAAGTTTGTCGGGATTTAATTTACGACTTGCGAGAGTTTGATGGTGAGATTTGTACTTATGACCCCCTGACGAAATTAACAGAACTATTCGCAGGGAAAACAACGAAAAAAGATGCTTCTCAAACAGCTAAATTACCCATAGAAGAACGTTTAAAACAACATATTATAGATGGGGAAAGGTTAGGGTTAGAAGAGGCACTGGAAACCGCTTTAAAACAGTATCCTCCCCTAGATGTAATTAACGTCTTTTTATTAGATGGAATGAAAACAGTCGGGGAATTATTTGGTTCCGGACAAATGCAGTTACCTTTCGTGCTACAGTCTGCACAAACCATGAAAGCTGCTGTTGCTTATCTAGAACCCTTTATGGATAAAGAAGAAGGAGAGAGCAATGATAGTGGCAAAGGAAAATTTGTCATTGCAACCGTGAAAGGGGACGTTCATGATATCGGTAAAAATTTAGTTGACATCATCCTCTCTAATAACGGCTATAAAGTCATTAATCTAGGGATTAAACAACCAGTAGAAAATATTATCCAAGCTTATGAAGAACATCAACCAGACTGTATCGCTATGAGTGGTTTGTTGGTGAAATCTACAGCATTTATGAAGGATAATTTAGAGGTCTTTAATGAACGAGGAATTGACGTTCCTATTATTTTAGGAGGTGCCGCATTAACGCCAAAATTTGTCTATGAAGACTGTCAAAATACCTATAAAGGTAAAGTCGTTTATGGAAAAGATGCTTTCTCTGACCTACATTTTATGGACAAATTAATGCCAGCAAAAGCATCAAAAAGCTGGGATAATTTGCAAGGATTTTCAGGAGAATTTAATGAAGAAAATAGTCTCTTTCAAGAAGAAAGGGGCGAAAAAGCGGCTGAAAAAGTTGCTGAAAAAAATGGTAAATCTGGGGATTCAGAAACTCCAATAGTTATCGATATAAAACGATCAGAAGCAGTTGAAATACTGGAACCAGCAACGCCGCCATTTTGGGGAACAAAAGTCTTAAAACCAGAAGAATTTGACTTAAATGAGCTTTTCTGGTACCTGGATTTACAAGCATTAATAGCAGGTCAATGGCAATTTCGTAAACCTAAAGAACAGTCACGGGAAGAATACGAAGAGTTTTTAGCAGAGAAAGTTTATCCCATTTTAGAAGAATGGAAACAGAAAGTAACCTCAGAAAACTTGTTACATCCTACGGTAATTTACGGTTACTTTCCTTGCCAATCTCAAGACAATAGTTTACTAATTTACGATCCAGAAATTGTTAAGAATGCTGACAATAAAATCCCAGAAGATTTAGAACACATCTGGAAAATAGATTTTCCTCGTCAAAAATCTGGTCGTCGTCTTTGTATTGCGGACTTCTTTGTTACCAAAGAATCGGGTAAAATAGATGTCTTTCCCATGCAAGCCGTTACAGTAGGGGAAGTGGCTACAGAATACGCTCAAAAACTATTTGCAGCCAACGATTACGCCAACTACCTCTACTATCACGGTATGGCTGTGCAAACCGCCGAAGCCTTAGCGGAATGGACACACGCCAGAATACGCCGAGAATTAGGATTTTCTGAGAAAGAACCCGATAATATTCGAGCAATGCTGAAACAACACTATCAAGGTTCCCGTTACAGCTTCGGATATCCCGCTTGTCCTAACATCGAAGATCAGTATAAACAATTAGAAGTCATGGGGTGCGATCGCATTAATATGTATATGGACGAAAGCGAGCAAATCTATCCAGAACAGTCCACCACCGCCATTATCGCCTATAATCCTGTGGCTAAATACTTCAGTGCCTAAAACCCCTAATCCCCTGCTACATCTTCTTCAATTTTTCTCTGACTGGATATGATTAAAGGGTTGGTTGTTGCAGGGGAACTAGGAAACTCTTGACCTCAACTAGAAAGAGATAGAGAAAATTTCTAGATCAAAACAAAATGTTACGAAATGCAAAGTATAATGAGTAAGACATAAACCTTTAGAGAGAAAAAAAATAGATGCGAGTTGCGATCGCCGGTGCCGGTTTAGCCGGACTTTCATGTGCCAAATACCTAGTGGATGCAGGACACACCCCTGTTGTCCTAGAGAGAAGAGATGTCCTCGGTGGTAAAGTAGCCGCCTGGAAAGATGAAGACGGAGACTGGTACGAAACAGGACTCCATATCTTCTTCGGGGCCTATCCCAATATGTTGCAATTATTTAAAGAATTAGGAATTGAAGATCGTTTGCAGTGGAAAGAACACACAATGATCTTCAACCAACTGGAAACTCCTGGAACCTACTCACGGTTTGATTTCCCCGATATTCCTGCCCCAGTTAACGGTATTGTGGCTATTTTACGCAATAACGATATGTTGACCTGGGAAGAGAAAATCAAATTCGGTTTGGGTTTACTCCCTGCCATTATACGGGGTCAAAGCTACGTTGAAGAGATGGATCAATATTCCTGGTCCGAGTGGCTCAAAAAACAAAATATTCCCGCTAGGGTAGAAAAAGAAGTCTTTATCGCCATGTCAAAGGCCTTAAACTTTATTGACCCCGACGAAATTTCTGCCACCATTCTTTTAACTGCCCTCAACCGCTTCTTACAAGAGAAAAACGGCTCTAAAATGGCCTTCCTCGATGGTTCCCCCACCGAGAGACTCTGCCAACCACTAGTTAATTACATTACCGAAAGGGGCGGAGAAGTGAGACTAAATGCCCCCTTAAAAGAAATATTACTCAACGACGATAACACCGTCAAAGGGTTCCTTCTCAGAGGACTCAACGGGCAACCCGACCAAGTATTTGAAGCCGACTTGTATATCTCTGCTATGCCAGTTGACCCCTTAAAGGTGATGCTACCCAAACCTTGGCGACAACTAGAGGAATTTAATAAATTAGAAGGGTTAGAAGGGGTTCCTGTGATTAACCTCCATCTTTGGTTCGATCGCAAACTCACCGACATCGATCACCTCTTGTTCTCCCGTTCCGACCTACTTAGCGTCTATGCGGACATGAGTAACACCTGTAAAGAATACGCCGACCCCGATCGCTCCATGTTAGAGTTAGTTTTAGCTCCGGCACACGATTGGATCACCGCCTCCGATGAAGCCATTATTGATGCCACAATGGCAGAAATTAAACGACTCTTCCCCCAACACTTTACAGGAGAAGACAGAGCTAATTTACTCAAATATCACGTTGTTAAAACCCCCCGTTCTGTCTACAAAGCTACCCCCGGCAGACAAGCTTATCGTCCTTCCCAAAAAACTCCCATTGCTAACTTCTACTTGGCAGGGGATTTCACCATGCAAAAATATTTAGGAAGCATGGAAGGAGCCGTATTATCCGGTAAACTAGCCGCCCAAACCCTAGCGCAAGACTATCCAGCCAAAAAGTCCCCATCAAGCTCTGAAGAGACCAAAGAAGCCTCTTTAGTCTAGTTATTGAATTGTCACTGACCAAGAACTTTGTCCAACATAATGACGAAACGGTCAATGAATGGGACAATGCTAAAAGTCTAACGGTCATAAAATCCCATTACATACCGATTACTATAGAAAACCATTCTGCCTGTGCTGAATGCTACAATTGCCTAAACCCACCCAACCCCCCAAAATGCTGGCCTCTGTGGAAGAGTCCTACGAACGTTGTCGTCAAATTACCCAGAAATATTCAAAAACCTTTTATCTGGGAACCCTGTTAATGCCACCAGAGAAACGACGGGCTATCTGGGCGATCTATGTTTGGTGTCGCCGTACAGATGAATTAGTCGATGGTCCCCAGGCAAAATTTACCACCCCAGAAACCCTACAACAGTGGCACAACCATCTTGAACACTTGTTCAAAGGAGAACCCCTGGACGACGAGGACGTTGCCCTGGTGGATACCTTACAACGGTTTCCTGTGGAAATAGAACCCTTTGAGGACATGATTGCCGGACAACACATGGATCTCTACCGCAACCGTTATGAAACGTTTGAAGACCTGAAACTTTATTGTTATCGGGTGGCAGGAACGGTAGGATTAATGTCTAATGCTGTCTTAGGAATAGAGAAAAACTCCTCTGTTAGCCCTTGGAATAAAGAAAATGAACCCTATATTCCTAAAGAAGAGGCCATCGCTTTAGGTATTGCCAATCAATTAACCAATATCTTACGGGATGTGGGAGAAGACGCTCAACGGGGACGTATTTATTTACCTTTGGAAGATTTAGAGCGTTTCAACTACACAGAAACGGATTTGTTGAAAGGAGTCATCGATGATCGTTGGCGCGAGTTGATGCGTTTTGAGATCCAACGAGCCAGACAATATTATAAGGATGCAGAAAGGGGCATTCGTCTGCTTTCAAGGGACTCTCGTTGGCCAGTTTGGGCTGCTTTGATGTTATATCAAGGTATTCTCAATGTCATCGAAGCCAACGATTATGACGTGTTCACTCAACGAGCTTTTGTGAGAACTCCCAAAAAAATGCTTTATATTCCTCTTGCGTGGTTAAGATCCCAGGTTCTATAAACTATATTTTATTTTCTAGATTGGGTGGTGTTGTTAACTTGTCAACTCCCCCTTTTTGGTTTTTGTTTTACTCAAATTCTTAAAAATAACTAGACTCACATCTTGCACCTTCGATAAAACTGGCTAGTTTGTAAGGGTTCAGCTATCAGCCATCAGCTGAAACATATCAATCCCTATCATCTACTGTGAGTAAGATTAAACGAATGCTTAACGCTTTAATCTCTTAGCTAAAAGCCGAACGCTGTGCGATAGCGCCGAAACGGAGTGAGGAACTGCTGACTGCTGACTGCTGACTGCTGTGCGATAGCGTCGGAACGGAGTGAGGAACTGCTGACTAATTTAAGTTTTTCTATACTTGTGCAAGATATCAGTAGACTGACTTTACCAGGAACTTTTAAGCAGAAATCAACGTCAGCAACAGCATTGACATCTAATTTTAGATTACATTTTCTATGACAAAAACTTCATAGCTTATTTTACATCGGTTGTTGTCAACTAATTGGCAGTTGACAAACCTTCGAGTTGTGATTAATATCTTACGGATGCCATCATTAGCCTTAATCCAAGAATTAATTGATTCTGTCAACCAAGGCAAAACCATAGAAAGTGATTAATTAGTATATTATGAAAGTCCTGATTGCTGATTTCGATTTATTTAGTAAGGTTGGCGGTGGTCAAACCTTTTATCGGAGTATTATTAAAAAAAATCCTCAAATTCAGTTTTATTATCTGGCAGAAAAAGAACCTGCAAACAGTCCTAAACCAAGCAATGCTAGGGCTATTCCCTACAAAGAACAATTTTTACTTAGTGACTTTAAAAACTTTTTTGAAGTAACACCCCCTAAATGGGTAGAAAAAGCTTTTGTGATGGCTAGTAACATCGCAGCTTCTGTTGCTAATCAACAATTCGACATAGTTGATGTACCGGACTATGATCAGTGGGGTATGTTTTTAAAGCCGGCATTACAACAGTATCAAGTAAAGTTTAATCGCCTCGCATTGTCGATGCACGGTAAAATATCCAAAACCCTCACTTTAGATTGGTTTGACTGGGGAAAAGCCAATATTCCTCTTGATCTGCAAGAAAAAATGCAGTACAAAGTTGTGGATATTCGCTACGGAATTAGTAAAAGTTATTTGGATGAATGGCGAGAGGATATAGCGGAATTTAACAGTTATTATTATCACCCTCTACACTTTTTTGATCTTCCGCGGCCTACTTTTTGCTTACCATCGGAACAACCTCCAAGTCTCAATTTTATTGGTCGAACAGAGAGAAGAAAAGGACCAGATATTTTTATCGATTTGGTTTGGTGGTTATCGGATAAAAGCTACAGTAAAGCGCAAGTTATTGGACCAAATAGTTATAACTCGGATCAAACAAAATCCTCCGAAACTTATTTGAGAGAGAAAATAAATAATCGCCACAAAAAATTATTTGTATGTCCCCCAATGAAACGGGCAGAATTAGGGGAATTATTTGCCAGTAAGTCCTTGAGCTTTTTGCCTTCCCGATACGATACCTTAAATTTAGTAGCTTTAGAATCTCTATTTTCGGGGTGTCCGACAGCTATTGGTAGTGGTGCAGGAGTCTGTCGTTTTCTAGAAGAATCCTTCCCAGAAATTCCTTTTATTAAGATTGATATTGATAATATTTATAGCTCTCTTGGGGATATTCAGCAAGTTTTAGATAATTATGAGGATTACAGGCAAAACTTAGTCAATAAAATTTCCAACGCTGACTTAGAAATTAAAGATCCAACCTTAGAAGATATCTATAACAGTAGCACCAGTTGCCACCAGGAAACAGAGTCAGAATTAAACCAATGGTATAGACAACTATATAGCTATTGGGAAGCCTGTCAACTTGGGTTTAGCTTATCGAAAATTCCTGTTGTTAAAGAGGTTAAATCTCAGCTTAAAGCTCAAATCAAACCTACTTATAAGCAACTGAAAAAAACATTAGGAGAAACAAAAGCTAGACTCAAAAAACCCCTCGAAGATACGAAAACGGCTCAAACTGTTAGGTCTGTTAACCTCTATAAACGCTATAAAAACCTATTCAATGCCTCAGAATTAAATCAAAAAGATTTAGGTAACAAAGTTAAAGACGGTTGGAAATTAGCTTCTGATTTTGCTTCGGAACAACAAGGGTGGCGCGACAAGCTGAGAAATGGTTATCGTGTGGATCGGGTGAGGGCATGGCGTGAACTTGCCCGTCTCGAAGAATTACGGGGCAATGATTTAGTGGCAGCCACCTACAAGCTAAGGGGTTTCCGTCTCCTAGACGGCGATCGCTTTGGGGATCTTTCCTATGTCTTAAGAGTGTTACAGGATAAAGGTTTTAGCCGTGAAGTAGAAGTTATCGAAGCAATGTACGGGAAAACAGGGCAAAGGGAAGAAAGATGTTATGATTTCATCGAAAAAGCCCGTCAAATGAATCTACACAACCAAGATTGGGAATACGAAATAGTAGATGATCGCCGAGATAAATCCAACTATCGCGTCAGTGTTATCGTTTCCTTGTACAATGCAGCGGATAAGCTACCCCTATTCCTGAAAACCTTACAACATCAAAGCTTGATGCGATCAGGGTTTGGAGAAGTTATTTTAGTGGATAGTGGTTCCCCAGGGGATGAATACGAAGTTTTCAAACAACTGGCACCAGAATTAAATTTATCCATACTTTATGTGCGATCGCAAGCTAGAGAGACTATTCAAACCGCTTGGAATCGAGGTATTTCCCTGGCCAAATCACCCTATTTATCCTTTTTAGGTGTGGATGAAACTATCTTACCAGACGCTCTAGAAACCTTAGCTAATGAGCTAGATAATAACCTAGATATTGATTGGGTTATCGGTCATAGTTTAGTCACTAATGTGGATAAAAAAGGCAACTGGGTGGACGACATTATGCCCTATAAACGTACCCCCTACAAACAGGATTTAATCTATTTAGAAACCTGTTATTTATCTTGGGTTGGTGCTTTATATCGTCGCTCGATTCATGACCGTTTCGGTTACTATGATGGCACATTTCGAGGAGCAGGGGACACAGAATTTAAGAGTCGAGTATTACCTCAGATTAAGAGTAAAGTAATTGATAGAACTTTGGGAGTTTTTTGGAATTATCCCGACGAAAGAACCACCCAAAGTCCTGCGGCTGAAATCGAGGACATGAGAGCTTGGTACGTTCATCGTACACTAGCCGGTGTTCGCTATGCTTTTGCCAATCGTAGTGCAGAAGAATTAGAACAATTAATTTACTTATCTTTAGCCTATCGTAAATCCTATTGCGGTCATGTTAGTAGCGATTTAGATTATGCTTATAATTTGAGTTTGTACTTAAAAGAAATTAACCCCCAATCACAAGCTTTACAGTATTTTAGGGGCATTGAAACTTTATTAGAAGCTTATCGTTCTCTAGACTGGATGCCTAAATTATCTCGATTTTCACCGTTTAAAAAAGTTTTACAAACTCAAAAATTAGCTAAGCAAATAGAACAGGAACACTTAGGTACTTGGGATGAAGAAAAATCCCTAGGTTTGAAACCAGATTATCGAATTTTTAATGATAATCGTCACGAACAGCACGCATTTCTATGGTTAACAAAAGTGGAGAAATTCGAATCATGAAAAAACTTAAAGAGTGGTTAAAAGCGAAACTTAGTAAAGGTTTAGCACCAGAAATTGATCAACAATTAGGACTTAATCAAAAACTCGAAGAAGTCCGAATGTATGGCATTTCTCCTTGGTATCAAGGCAACTTTTGGGAGCCTCCTGTACAATTAGCTCTCAGGGACTTGTGTTGTCCTGGGGATGTCGTTTTTGATGTAGGGGCAAACTTTGGCGGTTTAACCACCGTTATGTCTCGTATGGTTGGACCTAAAGGGGTGGTTTGCTCCTTTGAAGCAAGTCCTCGCATTGTTGATAAATGTCAGAGAAATATTGTTCTTAGTGGGTGTAGTAATGTGCAGTTATTTCATGCTGCTGTTTACTATAAATCTTACAGTAAAGTTCCTATTTATTTAGGTAGTCATCTCAACGATAGTATCTACGCAGAACAATCCACAGGAACGCAAGGTTATGAGGTTTCAACTATTGCCTTAGATGATTTTGTAGAGCATATCAAATTAGTTCCCAACTTGGTGAAAATGGACATTGAGGGTGCTGAATTCGATGCTATTAAGGGTATGAGTAAAACCATTGAGACAGCTAAACCCCACTTAATTTTAGAAACCCAACCAGAAGATACTCGTTGTTTAGATTTCTTGTTAGAAAAAGGGTATATTTCCATCGATTTGAATACTTATCAAATTATTGAAAATGCCAAAGATTATCCCCCAGGAGTAGGTATCCGCAACAATCTTTATATTCATCGAGATCGTTTATCGGAAGTTCCCTATAATCCTCCTTTTAACTTTCAGGAAATAACCACTTTAGATGCAGAGGATTTTCAAACTAAAGATAAGATTTCCATTGGCTTAAAAAGTCCTTTGATTTTGGATAGAGGACGTTATCTAATTGATGTATTCTTTACAGCAGAGGGAACCAATAACGACTTAACTTGTGGTGTTAAAATAGGGGACAAGCCTATCTTTCGTTATCATGCCTATAGTAATCTATTAGCCTCTAGTTATCGTGATTGGATAATTCATATTTCTGAGACAACAAAAATTGACCTTTATTTTGATTTTCTCAACGAAACTTTTGATGACACACTCTCAATCCAAGGGGCAAAGATTACTGAAATTAAGGACTTTAAAAATATGGATACTAACCTTTATTTCTAAGATTATCTTTTAATAATAACATAAAAACTAATTTGACATCATGCTAGTCCCACTTTTGAGTTTTTTCATAGGATCTATTTTGTTTGGGTGTATTTTTTTCACCCAGACTAACCAAAGTGCCTTAAAAAATTTCCCTAGTCTTTATAAATTAACCAATCAATCTTTACTTATTTGGGGAGTTAGTTGTATTTCTCTAACCTTAATGTTAGGAATAGTTGGTTATCTGGGTTATATAGATGCCAATCCATTGAGGATTTTAAGAGTATGTTTGGGTCTTTCAGGAATTATTTTCCTTGGGTTTAATTTTATAAAAGCTTTTGATTTACAGCATACTAAAAATTTCAAAAATCTCAATCAATTACTTGATAAATTAATAGCTAGTCTATCGGTCATTAAGATAGAAACAGTCCTAACTATCTTGTCAGGATTAGTTTTGACTTCTATTTCCCTAATTAGTTTTTTTGATGCCAATTATGGTGGGGATGCTTTTATGTATCACATACCATTTGCAGCTAGAGTGTGGGGGATTATCTCTCCTGAACAATTTACTTTTGAAAAAAATATTGAGCATCGTTTTCAAGGCTTTCCTTTATTAGCTAACTGGTTACAAGGACTATTTTGGACTGTTTTTCGTAGGCCAGAAGCAACTAACTTATTATGCTATTTTAGTTTATTAACTTTTATCGCCTATCTCAAATTTTATATCAAAATACCTTTCTATTTAGCCTCTCTTTCTATGTTGGCAATCCCTATGGTTCATATGCACGCAGGGAGAAGCTATATTGACTTACCAGGTAACGTTTGTATTTCTATACTAATTCTAACAACTTACTTTTTATATACTAATAAAGTTAAATTTAATCAAAAAACTGCCTTGCTTATCTTCGTTTCAGCTACTATGGCGGCTAACACAAAATTTCAGTTAATGCCAGTAGTTTTCTTGATTTTATGTGGCGTTTTACCAAAAATAGTTCTTCAATGCTGGAAAGCAAATGCTAGTAGTCAAAATAGATTCATTAAATTATCACAAACTTTATTACTCTGTTCCTTAGCAAGCGTAATTATATTTATCACACCCATAAAAAATATAGTAGTTTACTCTAACCCATTTTATCCAGTTAAAATAGAAATCGCAGGAATTGTTCTCAATCATAATGAAGCACCTCCTAGCTTTATGCACGAAAACCTCAGGAAACTTCCTCGTCATTTACGTTGGGGAAGATCAGTATTAGAAATTGATGCTTTTGACAGCAGAAGGCCTTGGCCTTGGACTTTAGCAATGGACTTTATTTCTTGGGATGAAGAAAGATTTGGTTTGGGGGGTTATTTTGGAGGTTATGTTGTTTTCAACCTCTTATTATTTATTTATTTATGCTGGAGAAAATTTGATATTGAGTCCAGGGTAGCAGCAATTATTATGGGTTTAATAACCTTATTTACCCCTTTATTTCCCCAAGCTTATGAATTAAGATACTATATGTATTGGATGATGGTTCTTGTTAGCTTGAACTGTTATTTAGTCTGCCGTATTACTAAAGAAAAACCTGCCCAAAAGTTTATTAATCCTCGAAATTTTGGATTAATTGCCACAGTATTTATGGTGATTTTTATTACCAAAACTCGTTACTTTTTTACAATTCCTGAATTTGCTTCTTTTGATCAGCAAGTAAAAAGAACGGATATAATTGACCAGGATATGCTTAGAAGCATCAAAGACGGTGAAGAGGTTTGTATTGTTGGAAAAGCACCTCATCCTTTCCTATATACATCTTACTTTCATCCTCCCTATGAATATTCAATTATGGCTGAGTTTGACTTACCAGAAGTTGTTGAAGAACGATGTAAAGGTAGAAAAATTTTGAAATAAGTGTAAGAAATTTGTTCTTATTCCAAAAAATATATAGCTTTTATCGGACTCATGAGGTACACCTAACTCCTGCCTCCTGCCCCCTGCCTCCTGCCTCAAAGTGATAACCTCTGTACCTCACAAGTATGAGAAATGCTATAAATCACTTATCTACCATATAAAAAATATTGGTTCAACAAATGCTAAAGTTTGAAAAATATCCTCTTGTATCTCTAGCTACTATTATAATTATAGCTTTCCTTTTAAGGGTATTATTTTTAGGAAATATTCCTAACGGTTTTTTTACCGATGAAGCATCAAATGCTTATGATGCTTATTCTATTCTTAATACCTCACGGGATCAATATGGAGAGTTTTTACCTCTATATTTTAAGTCAGCTAACGATTACCGTGAAGGACTTTTTATGTACCTCATGGTTCCTTTTATTAAACTATTTGGATTAAACCCATTTGGAGCTAGAATAACCTCTGCTGTCATCGGAACCTTAACTGTTTTTATTGTTTATCATCTAGCCAAAGAAATTTTTAATCAGAAAACGGCTCTATTATCTGCTCTATTTTTAGCCGTATTACCTTGGCATATTCACTTTAGCCGTGTTACTTTTCGAGCTATCTTAGTTCCATGTTTATTTTGTTTGGCCTTATTATTATTCTTTAAAAGTCTTAAAAACCCTAAATGGTTAATTGGTTCCAGTTTTATATTTGCTCTTAGTATCTACACCTATAATTCAGCCAGAGTTTTTATACCTTTATTTATGTTGTGTTTAATCTTCACCTATAGAGAACATCTTTGGAAGAATAAACATTATACATTTTTAGCTTTGATTACTTTTTCTGTATTGTTTATTCCTCAACTAATCTATCAATTATCCCCCGAAGGAATGGCAAGAGCTAATACAGTTGGTATTCAAACAGACTTTAATAAAATTGTTAGTGATTATTTTTCCTATTTTAATTTCGATTTTCTATTTTTTGAAGGTGATCCCAGCCCTCGTCACAAGATTAATAATACTGCTGGACTTTATAGTTATCAAATTCCCTTACTTTTAGGAGGTTTACTTCTTTTAATCCGAGAAAAAACCCCTGCCAAATATATATTGTATTCTTGGTTAATATTGTATCCTATTCCTGCTGCTTTTATCTCTCCAGATAGTGCGGTTAGAACTTTAGTGGGTACTCCCTTATTTGCAATAATATCTGGTTATGCTACTAGCAAAATAATTGAGTTTTCTCCGGGGATCTGGAAACAAGTAGTTAGCTTTTTACTGATAGCAATTATATTTACTAACGTAGCCATCTATTCTCAGAGATATGTATTTGAATACCCCCGTTGGCACACAGATGTTTGGTTATCAACTCTAGGAGAAACCATCAGCTATGCTGATAAAACTTCTTATGAATGTATTGTTTATAGTGATCATGTTTACGGAACTTATGCTTATATATTAATTCCATTTTTCACCCAAATGCCTCCCAATGAATACCATAAATATGGGGTGGACATCGTAACTAATAAGTTGGACATGGGAAGATGGCAAATTAAAGATATGGAAAAAATAGAAACATTAAACACAAATTGTCTTTATCTCCTTTATGGAGAGTCTAATAGTGATCAACCTTTAGGAGAAGATGGAAAAATTATAGAGAATAAGGGTTATCAAGAAAACTTTATTCATTCTTTTAGAGACATCAATGATATTGAACGTTATCGCCTAGTTACAGTTGAAAAAAAGAGCTAAAGTTATTAATTAATCAGTAGTCGGACATATAGCAGTTCCCATACTTGTGAGGTACAAATTTTTCTAGTTTTAGGAGTCAGGAGTCAGGAGTCAGGAGTTCCTCACTCCGTTCCGGCGCTATCGCACAGGAGTCAGGAGTTATAACCTAAATATTGGGTGTACCTCATGAGTGTGAGAAACGCTATAAATGCAGT
Organism: Crocosphaera sp. Alani8; assembly: GCF_038442745.1. Classification (NCBI taxonomy): domain Bacteria; kingdom Bacillati; phylum Cyanobacteriota; class Cyanophyceae; order Chroococcales; family Aphanothecaceae; genus Crocosphaera; species Crocosphaera sp. Alani8. The sequence goes on along the minus strand of NZ_JARVCN010000216.1, from coordinate 4,695 downwards.
ATAATTGACAAGAGTATAGACCATAGCATAAAGGTACATACGGCTTACTTATCAGGATATTAACGACAAGGAAATCTTAAATTACAAGCTATTCGTCAACATTTAGCTTGTTAAGAAATATAAACTTTTCGTAACGTTAAACGTTGCTTGTTGTATGAAAAACTCCTCCACGCAATCATCCTTCTTTCAACAATTTCGTCAACAAATTAAATCAGCATCCCCTCCAAAAACCGAAGAGTCCGTTGTTTTCCGTGCTTTAGTGCAGTGTTTAGTTATTGTAGGTATTATAGCCACCGATATAGCAGCAGGAACTCAGATGAGTTTTTGGGCCATTCCCTTAAGTATTATGGGGGGAGTTTGGAGTTGGTACCGTCGAAAAGAACGCAATATTACCCTAAAATTTTTCTTAGCTATCGCTATGTTAGGGGTACTTTGTTTCTTTTTAATTAACCTAGCAGGAAACCTCAATGATAGCCGTTTGGTTTTAGCAGAATTGTTAGTTCAACTGCAAGTTTTACATAGTTTTGATTTACCAAGACGTAAAGACTTAGGCTATTCAATGGTTATTGGATTGATTTTATTAGGGGTTGCAGGAACCATTTCTCAGACAGTTAGTTTTGCTCCTTGGCTAATATTATTTTTAGTAATAGCTATTCCCACATTAGTTCTAGATTATCGTTCCCGCTTGGATTTAGAAGTGATTGATAAGGAGTTTAAAATCCCTTTTCAGTCTCAGAAAAAATCTAATAAAACTGTTAATTATTCCCCTATTTCTTTTAAAAGTATTGCTGTATTAATTGGCATTACTTTAGTGTTTGGCTTAACTATTTTTACCCTAATGCCAAGATTTCCAGGGTATCAGTTACAAACATTTCCCGTTGATAGTCCTTTAGATGCAGATAGTCAAAAATTCCAGGGACAAAATAAGGGAATTATTAACCCAGGTTACAATAATCAAAATCAAGGATTGCAGCAAAATAGATCGGGACAAAGTAATGATAATTCTGAAGGAAAAGGAGAAGTTGATGACACATATTATTACGGATTTAATACTAAAATTAATCAGAACTTACGGGGAGAAATGACACCCAAAATTGTCATGAGAGTGCGATCACAATCTCCTGGATTTTGGAAAGCTTTATCCTTCGATCATTACACGGGACAAGGGTGGGAAATTACTAACGACGAAGATTTTGATACTGTTAAACGAGATTCTTGGTCTTATAAATTTTTCCTGAGATTTCCTAACACTTCAATAAAAACAAAACGAGTTATCCAAAGTTACACAGCAGTAGCGGATTTACCTAATATTATTCCTTCCCTTTCTTTCGCAAAATATCTTTATTTTCCAGCGCAAGAAATCGGAGTTGATGATCTCGATAATCTGCGATCGCCGGTAGGTTTAGTAGAAGGATTAACCTACACAGTTATTTCCGAGGTTCCCTATCGGGATCGAACCGAACTGCAAAAATCTCCCCCCGATTATTCCGAGAAAATAAAGACAACCTATCTCAATATTCCCCCAGAAATTGAGGATAAAGTTAGGGAGAAAACCGAAGAAATTCTAAGTAAAACAGAAAACCCTTTTAACTCACCCTATGAAAAGGTTTTATTCTTAACCCAAGCGGTTAAACAACAATATCAAATTCGAGAGGATTTACCCTTTTTTAATGAGAATGAAGACTTAGTTGAATCCTTCTTGTTTGAATACGAAGGAGGTGTTCAAGATCACTTTGCTTCTGCATTAACAATCATGCTACGATCGCTTGGTATTCCTGCTAGGGTAACAGTAGGTTTTGGGGCAGGAAAATTCAATCCCTTAACGGGTTTTTATGTGGTTAAAAACACCGATGCTTACGCGCTAACCGAGGTCTTTTTCCCTCATTATGGTTGGTACGCTTTTGATGCCATTCCTGGTCATGATTTATTCCCACCCTCTTTAGAAGAAGACCAAACCTTTAGCGTTTTAAAACAATTTTGGAACTGGATAGCTAGTTGGTTACCTTCCCCAGTAGCTAACTTTTTCAATCTTATCTGGACAAAAATAATTGTAGGTTTTATCAGTTTCTTGGTGTGGTTATGGCGATTTGTTTCTAGTGGTTTAATAGGGACATTAATTGGACTTTTATTAGCTGTTGGTTTTGGCTTTTTGGGTTGGTTAGGTTGGGGACAACTGAGGAAATTAGGTTACTATCGTCGTCTGGCAAAATTACCCCCAATGGTGCGATTATACGAGGAAATGTTAAGGGTACTGAAAGCAAAAGGTTATCCCAAACACTCCGCACAAACTCCCTTAGAATACGTTAATGTATCCTACCAACAACATCCCCAGGAACAAGCAGAAATTATTAACGAAATTTCCTCTGCTTATGTTAGTTGGCGATACGGAGAAAATGATCAAAATGTTGACTATTTAAAGCAACAGTTTAAAGCTTTAGTTAACAGTTTGAAACGTAATAGTTAATCTGTATAACTCAGCATTTTTTAACAATGCTGGAAGTCAAGTCACCCCTAACCCCTCCCAGGAGGGGAACTTAGAATTTAACAAGGTCACACGTCAAAATATTTATCAGATAAAATAGATTATTATAAAACTCATGGGATAAACTTATCTGTTAACCCGAAACTCCGAACCAATAACAGTACAATGTTCAACTTTCCTTATATTCCCCGTGAAGCTGCTGAAGCATTGCAAACGAAACTCACTAAACAGTTAGAAAACAAGCAAACTAACTCGCAATATTATGTTTTTCTGGTTTGGGGTATTGGTGGAGTTGGGAAGACAACCTTAACCAAAAAATTGGCAGAAGATCAGAAAGATATCGCTGATTTTACTATGGTTTCTTTTGGCAGAACCGCAGGTATTGGTAACAGCATAAAACTAATGGATGTTTTGTATAAGCAGTTACCTGATAATAAATTTTTAGGAATTAAATCATTTCCTAGTGACCCATTTAAAAAACTTTATCAAAAATATTGGGACACTATTCATGAGTTAGAGATTACATCAAGTCAAGGCAAAGAAGAGGTTGATCCTGAACAGCAAAAATTAGTAAAACAGTTAATTAGTGAGGGTGCAAGTGGATTTGCTAAATTTACTCCTGCGGCTGCTCTACCTGAAGCTACTGTTAAGAAAACGGCTGAAACTGTTGTTGATACTGCTGGAATTATTTTATCAGAAGCTGATAGAGTTAAAAAGTTATTACAAGAACATAGGAAGACTAAAGATAAACGAGAGTTAAAAGAATTGATATTAGAACCTTTACCTAAGCTAACTGAGGCGTTTCTTGAGTCTTGTAAGCAACATAATAAACCAGTTATTTTAGTGTTAGATACTTATGAAAAGGTTTCTCCTGATGTTGATGCTTGGTTATGGAAATATTTAATAGGTAATGCTAACTTTACTGAGAGTAATGTTTATGTTGTTATTGCTGGCAGAAATAACATCTTAAAAAATGAATCATGGCGAAAGTTACAACAGGATACTAATTTTATCTATGATCGTCCTTTGGAAAGATTTGATCAGGGACAAACAGAAACTTATTTACAATCAATCGATATTAGTAGAGATAAGTCAACCATCAAACAAGTATTTAAAATAACCAAAGGTTTACCTTATTATTTGGGTAAAATTAGAAACAGAAAAGAACGAAAAGAAAACATTGATTTCTCGCAGTTAAATCAAGACATTGTTAGTTTATTACTCCAAGGTTTAGATAATACACAAAAACGAGTTATTTCTCTGTCTGCTTGTTGTCGTTGGTTTGATAAAAAAGTGATAAAATATTTAGTTGAGCAACAACAAAATTTAGAGTTTAAGAACGAAGAGGATGAAAAAGTAAATTGTTTTGAATGGTTGATAAAGCGAGATTTTGTAGAATATATTAATGGTAAATATCGCTTAGATGATGTAGCGAAGGATGTATTTAGACAAGAACTTTGGCGAGAAGATGAACAAGAATTTAGACAAACTCATCAACAGTTAGCTGACTATTTTAAAAAGAGAAGAAATGAACAACTTTATGATAATAGTTCCCCTGCACAACAACATGATAATCCCAGATGGCGAGACTATACCAGTGAATTTCTCTATCATCAGTTATATGCAGGAACAAAAGAGAGTGAGATTGAATTGATATCTTGTTTATTTACGTCACGGTATTTTAAACAGGATGATATTGTGAAAATGCCAGTAGAAGATATTATCAGTGAATTAGATATCTATAGTGACAAAGATACTCTGTTAATCTATCCTTTAAAGAAATGTTTACAAGAAATAAGGATAGCTATTGATCAGAGTTATTATGTTTTAGAATCAGAATCCATACCTTATGAGTTATTACAACCATTTAACGATCTAAAAAAAGCAGATATTGATCAAGCTTTAAGTCGTTGTTTTCGTTATCTTCATAAGTTGACAGGAATGGCTAAGTTTGCAGGATTACTATATAAATCAAAACGCTGTCAAGCTTGTCAAAAATTGGATTATTTACAGCAAGCAAAAACTGAAGCAGAAATGATTGTCACAGAAGACGATCCAGAATTTAATTGTGATTTATTTTTATGGAATTTGGGTAATAATTTCTATGAATTACAAGATTATCAGCAAGCAGTTGATTGTTTTCAAATTGCTGTTAAGTTTAAACGAAGCTTCTCAAAAAGTCTGGGGGGACTCGCCGAAAGTTAGGGGACAAA